>JAOUGY010000078.1 GCA_029865445.1 Acidimicrobiia bacterium
CCTTCACCTCGACCGACTTTGCGATCACCCAGTCGCAGCCCGGTGTGACGGAGTACTCCTACTCGGCGAACACTGCCACCGAGATCACCACCACGGTGGGCCGCACCGGCCGTTACGTTCGCGTCCAACTTCATGGCGCCGAACGGCTGCAGCTCGCCGAAGTCCAGGTGGGTGGACCCACCTTCGAGATCCAACCCGATGTCATCCCGTCTTGGGGTGTGCGCGGAACGTACCCGTCGCTCAGTGACAACATCGACGCCGAGATCTTTGCGATCGAGCAGATCGGCAACACTCTGTATGTCGGAGGACGGTTCCAAGAGGCGATTCCGACGCGGTTCGCCGCCGGGGAGGATCAGCCCTTCCTCATGGCGCTCGACGCCACCACGGGTGATTTCGTTTCGACGTTCCGGCCCCGCCTGAACGGCGCCGTCCTGGCGCTGGAGGCGTCACCCGACGGTTCGAGGCTGTTTGTCGGAGGCGAGTTCTACTCGGTGAACGACGAACCCGACACCGGTGGACTGGTGGCGTTGGATCCTGTCACGGGGCTCGTCCAGCAGGATTGGGTCAGCCACCTCAATCGGTACTGGACGGTCGGCGCCGCTCAAGTGCGGAACCTCGAGATCGCCGGTGGCGACCTGTACGCGGTTGGAGCGTTCACCCATGCCACCGACATCGCCGGGATACGTACGAACGTCTACAACGTGGCGCGCTTCGACCTGGCGACTTCCCAGGTCGACACGGCGTGGCGACCCAATGTCTCCGGTGGAACGGTGTGGGGTCTCGCCGTGAACGAAGGGCGCGACCGGGTCTACCTCGGAGGAAAGTTCACGACGGTGGACGGACTGAGCCGGGAGTCGTTCGCGGCGGTCACCAGGAGCACGGGGACCGTGGTCGATCCGGCGGTCATCGCCCGCAACTCCACAGGTCAGGACGACATCTACGACGTGGTCGCCACCGACGACTTCGTGGTCATCGCCGGGTCCGAACACTCCACGATCGTGTACGACGCCGACGACTTCTCGATCGTCAACTGGGTGTTCACCTCCAGCCCCGGTGGCGACAACCAGGACCTCGAGATCGTCGGCGACCGAATCTACTCCTTGTGCCATTGCCGTGGACCGGTGTACGACGACTACCGGCCGGGCGCCAACTGGACCCAGATCGCACAGGGGACCTTCATGGGAGTCACCGAAGGCGTCTACGCCGTGAGTGCCAAGACCGGTGCGTTCATCGACTCGTTCCCGCACGATCAATTCGAAGACGAATGGGTGGTCTCGGCCGGTGGTTGGGCCGTGCATGGCGCCCCGGACGGATGCCTGTGGCTGGGCGGGGACTTCAACCTCGCCGCCATCGGTGATCCCTACGTCAACTCCCTCGCCAGGGTCTGCCTGGAGGGTGGTCCTCGTCCGCTCGGTCTCCAGAACCCGACCCCGCCTCCGGCCGATGCGACGCCGCCGCCCGCTCCGGTGGCGGCGACCGTTGCGACCAGCGGCACCGACGTGATCGTCTCGATCACACCGCCCGCCGACACCTCAGACGTGGCTCACTACGCGGTGACGAGGGATGGCGTGACGGTGGTCAAGACGAGCGGCGAGAGCGTCACGCTCACCGATCAGCCCGTCGGCAATCACACCTATGGCGTGATGGCGGAAGATGCGTCGGGCAACGCATCGTCTGTGGTCGAGGCGGGCGGCGCTTCTCTCGTCCCCGGCTCATACGACCGGTTCGTCGATGCAACCTTCGACAACTACTTCGAAAGCCAGGAGTACGGCCCGTTCGCCTTCGAACTGGGCGTGTTCGGCGACGCCAAGCCGGATCGGGCCGTTCCCATGTACTCGCCTGACGGTGCGCCGACCGATGAAGGGGCCGCGGTGCTGATTCTCGGCGGGAAGGTTCTGAGCGGCACGCCCGCGGTCACCGACATGGCCGGCGCCTTCACGACCACCTTCACCTTGGCCGAAGCCACGCCGGTGAGCATTCGGCTCGACCGGCGAATCTACACGTCGGCGGCCATGGGGACGCTCTACGTTCGGATGAGAATCGACGGCGCGGACACGACTCTGGCGAGCCGATCGAACAATGGTTTCACCGAACCGTGGACAACCGATGTCGTCAGCCTCGGCACCTTGGCCGCCGGGACCCACACGCTCTCGCTCGGCGGGTGGCTCGACTCCAAGTCCTCGTCGTTTGCAAACTGGTGGAATCGAATCGCCTTCGACGATGTGTTGGTGTATTCGGATCGACCGGGCCTCGAAGTGCTCGATGCTCCCGTTGGTTCGGTCACGGCGGCTTCGCTCCCTGTGACAGTCGCCACCTCCGATCGGGTGACCCTGACCTCCTTGTTGACCGTCGAGGTGACTCCCTCTTGGACCGGAGTCCCGGTGACGGCCGCCTACGACTCGACGACAGGGAACTTCGGTGTCGACCTCGACCTGACGGCTGCCGCCGACGGCGCTCAGAGCTATGTGGTTTCGGTTGCAGACGCCGACGGGCACGAGACGACTGAGGTCGTCTCGTTCGACCTGGTCAACGACGCTCCGCCGTCCGTCACCATCGACAGTCCGCTCGAGGGCGAGACGGTCACGGGTTCGGTCGATGTGGTCGTCGATGCGGTCGATGTCTTCGACCCCGCCGGCACGTTGAACGTCGAGGTCTCGTCCGACGGTGCATCGTGGACTGCAGCGCCTTGGGATGCCGCTACCGAACGGTACGGGACCACCCTCGACGTTTCGGGAGAGCCCGACGGGCCCCTGACCGTTCACGCCAGGGCCACCGACTCCGACGACCTCGTGGGCTCGGCCACCGTTGGTGTGGAGATCGACAACAGTGAGCCGACGATCGACGAGGTCGTCGCGCGTGACGGCGCGGGCGCTTACTGGCGACTCGGTGAGTTGGCCGGAACGGTTGCCAACGACTCGATCGGTTCCTTGAACGCCACCTATGTGGGAGGGCCCACGCTGGGAGTGCCGGGACTGGTGGTCGGTTCGGACACCGCTGTGTCCTTCGATGGGACGAACGATGGCATCGACGTACCCGACGCAACATTCATCAACACCGGGTCGCCGAAGACTGCAGCCTCGGTGGAGGCCTGGTTCTCGACGTCCGGCGTTGCCTCTCGCCAAGTGATCTACGAGCAGGGTGGAGCTACCCGGGGCGCGGCGATCTATGTCGATGGCGGGTTGCTCTACGGCGGGTACTGGAACGTCGCCGACGACAGCTCCGCCGACACGCCTTGGGTGTCGGGTCCGGCGTTCGTGTCGACCCCTGTTCTTGCCGAAACCACCTATCACGTGGTCCTGACCTTCGATCAAGGGGGCGACGTCGTCGCCATGTACCTCGACGGCGTCGA
The DNA here is from genome assembly GCA_029865445.1 of Acidimicrobiia bacterium. GTDB lineage: Bacteria > Actinomycetota > Acidimicrobiia > Spongiisociales > ZC4RG35 > JAOUGY01. The sequence continues at coordinate 3,350 of JAOUGY010000078.1, forward strand.
GGTCGGGAGTGTCTCGAGCATCGGCACGCTGTTCCCGCATGGCTCCGACATCGGGATCGGTGCCATGAACGACTCCATCCGTTTCCACGATGGCACGGCATCCGGCGACGGGTTCCGGTTCTCGGGCGTGATCGATGAGGTAGCGGTCTATCCGACCACCCTGAGCTCATCGATGATCGCAGATCACGTGGTGGCGGGTCGAGGCACCGCGAGCCAGCCGCCTTCGGTCTCCTTCGTGGCCCCCCTCGATGGTGGAACGGTGTCGGGTGTCGTCACGGTGGCGGTGGCGGCGTCGGATCCGGAGGACCCGGCGGCCGACCTGATCGTGGACGTGTCGACCGACGGTGGTGGTTCTTGGACGCCTGCTGTGTTCGACGTCGCATCCGGTGAGCACCGGATGGATGTGGATACCACGGTGATCTCAGACGGCCCTCTGTCGTTGCTGGCACGTGTCACCGACACCGCAGGCCTCACCGGGACCGCAGAGATCGCCGTGATAACCGACAATGGGATCGGGCCCGCGTACCAGGAATTGGTGGCGCTCGATGGCGCATCGACATACTGGCGTCTCGGTGACGCCAACGGCACGACCGCCGTGGACTCGATCTCGGCCGTCAATGGCACGTATGTGGGTGGAGCGGGCTTGGGAGCACCGGGGCTCCTCCTGGGAGGGGACACGGCGGTCGTCTTCGACGGAGTCGACGACGGTGTCGAACTCCCCGATTCGAGCCTCCTCAACACGGTTCTCCGCACGACGGAGTCGGTGGAGGCGTGGTTCTCGGTGTCGGACACGGCCGCCAGGCAGGTGATCTACGACCAGGGAGGCACATCGCGTGGTCTGGTGATGTATGTGGACGGTGGTCGGGTGTATGTGGGTGGTTGGAACACGGTCAACGACCCGTCGGCGGACACGCCGTGGGCGTCGGGTCCGGCGTTCGTGTCGGTTCCGATCCTCGCCGACACCACCTATCACCTGGTGCTGGTGTATGACCAGCCCGGCGATCGCCTGCAAGGGTTCCTCGACGGTGCATCCATGGGAACCGTCTCCGGGATCGGACAGCTCTACGCCCATGGTGCCGACGCCGGCATCGGCATGATGAACGACGGCACCCGGTTCCACGACGGCGTGTCCGGAGGAGACGGGTTCTTCTTCGGTGGGGTGATCGACGAGGTGACCGTCTACGACTCCGCCCTACCTGTGTCGAGCATCACGGCCCACCACGGGGCGGGGTGAGACGTCCGGGCGCGATCCAGCGCAAGGCTGGATCGTGGTTCCCGGTGCATTCCCCCAAAGGACGAGCCCCCACTCCTGGCGATTGACCGGTACCCACACGATACGAATCGGTGGGTGGTGTGGTCAATGGGTCGGAAGGTCTACTCGCGTCGTCACGTGTCGGCGTCGAAGAGGAGCCGGAGTCCGGCGGGGTTGACGACTTCGACAAACCTGTAGCCCGTCCGCACCAACCCGGCCGCGACGAGGTCACCCAGGGCACGATTGATCGTCTGCCGACCGACGCCGAGCAGCGCAGCCAGACCCGACTGGGTGATCGCCACCCGGCCCTGGCGATCCACCGAATCCAGGAGTGCCCCGGCCACCTGCTGAGTGGCCGTTCGGCCCAACACGAGGTCCAGGCGACGGTGGGACTCGGCGAGGGAGCTCAATGCATTGGCGAGCCAGCCCCGTGTGACATCCGGGTATCGGTCGATGACGTCGAGGAGCCGGCCCCGCTCGAACCACTGGATCTCGGCGAACGTGCCGGCCCGGGCGGACGAGAGGTAGGGAACGCCCAGGAAGACGGCGATGTCACCCACGAATCGACCAGAACCCAGCCTCGTGATGACCCGTTGCCGATCTGACTCCCGATACAGCTCGACGACGCCGCGGAGGACCAGGTGGCAGTATTCCGACGCAGCACCGCTCTCAAAGATCATGTCGCCGGGTCGGTAGACGATGGTCCCACCACAGGCCGCGAGGGCGTTCACGGAGTCGTCGGTGACTTCGACGCCTCCACCGCCCAGCGCCGCCCGGATGACTCGTGTCGCCAGGCCAGGGTCAACGATGGCGCCGGGAGACTCGCCCGCCTTCCTCGACACGTCAGTCACCAAGGCACACGCCGAGCCGGCGTGCCGACTCGATCCAGGGATGGTCGAGCGGCACGCTCTTGCGGCGGCCAGCTACCTCTTCCAAAGGTACCGGGGTGGCCGCGCCGTCGCGCATGGCGATCATCACGCCCACCTGGTCTTGGGCGATCGAGTCGGCCGCGGCCGTTCCGAGTTGGGTCGCCAGGACCCGATCCACAGCCGACGGTGTACCGCCCCGCTGCACGTGGCCGAGGATCGTCACCCTTGCCTCCAACCCCGTCAGGTCGGCCAGAGCGTCGGCGACGTGTTCGGTGGACCGGCTCTGCGACTGGTGGAGGCGCTCGATTTCCGCCTCGGCCTCCTCGGCAGCGTCGTCGTCGTCACCGTCGATGATGTCCTTCAATCGATCGTGTTCGGTCCGGACATCGCCTGACATGGCTCCCTCGGCAACCGCCACGATCGAGAAGCTGGATCCGGCCGCCTTCCGCTGAAGGATCGACTCGGCGATCGAGTCGACCGAGTACGGGATCTCCGGGACCAGGATCGCGTCGGCACCTCCGGCCAGACCCGCCCCCAGCGTCAGCCATCCTGTGTTGTGGCCCATGGTCTCGACCACCATGATCCGGTGATGGGAGTGTGCCGTCGAGTGGAGCCGGTCGATGGCTTCGGTGGCGATTCCCAACGCCGTGTCGAACCCGAACGTGGTGTCGGTGCCGTAGACGTCGTTGTCGATGGTCTTGGGCAGGGTGACGACAGGAATTCCGACCGTGTGCAGCCGGAGGGCGTTCTTCATGGTCCCTCCGCCACCGAGGCACACGATCGCAGCCAGGTCATGCTGGTCGACGACCCGTTGGATCATCGGACGCATGTCGATTCGGTCGCCGTCACCCATGTCGACCCGATGGACCTTGAGCCGGCTCGTCCCGAGGACGGTACCGCCTTTGGTGAGAATCCCGGACAGTGAGTCGCCGTCGAGGCGTTCGAAACGGTTTTGCATGAGGCCCTGGAACCCGTCGCGGAAACCGATCACGTGCATGTCGTGGGCGCGCTGCGCCGCCTTCCCGACCGCCCTGATGGCCGCGTTGAGACCTGGTGAGTCGCCGCCCGCGGTCAGAATGCCGATCGTTCGTGCCATGGCCGGTGAGCCTACCGGGGGCTCAGTGGGACATCCGGTGCGGTATGGCGTTTTTGTAGGTCTCCGTCGCAGCGTCAAGCGCCACGACCGCTCGGATCCCGCCCTGCTCGAATGCGATCTCGTCCCCGCCGAACGAACCGATCCGGGCCGCAGGAATGCCGACTTCGACTGCCAGGGCGCCGACCGTCTCTGACAATTCGTCGGGGACGGCGGCGAGGAAGCGGTGTGGATCCTCACTGAAGAGATGTCGCCAGTCCGTGAACTCGAGCCGCACTCCCTGACCGGATCCGATCGCCATCTCCGAGGCTGCGATGGCCATCCCTCCGTCGGAGATGTCATGAAGCGCCGGAATGCCCAATTCGTTGACGAGGCGGGTTGCCATCTCGATGCAGGCCTTGGCCATTGTGGGGTCCGGTGCGGAGGGTCGGCCTCCGACGTGGGCAAATGTGATCTTCTCGAAAGCGGAACCCGCGAGGTTGATCGCCCATTCCGGTCCGAACCTCCACAACGACATGCCTTCTTCAATGCGGTCGAGACGCGGCGGCGACTCAGGCATCGGGTCGACGAGACCGAGGAGCCCGACCACCGGCGTGGGGTAGATGTCGACGCCATCGGTCTCGTTGTAGAAACTCACGTTTCCGCCGACGACAGGTATGCCCAGCCGCTCACACGCCTCCGAGATTCCTTCGATCGACTCGCGGAACTGCCACATCACTTCGGGCTTCTCGGGATTGCCGAAGTTGAGATTGTCTACGAGTGCAAGCGGCCGGGCGCCGGTCATGGCCACGTTCAGAGCGGCCTCGTATACGAGACGGCCCCCGCCTCTGCGTGGATCGAGATAACAAAGTCTCCCGTTTCCGTCGGTCGACACGGCCAGCGCCTTGTTGGTGTTGCCGACGCGGATCAGGGAACCGTCGTTGCCCGGTGGAATGACCGTGTTGAGGAACAGCATGTGGTCGTATTGGTTGTACACCCACGCCTTCGAAGCGATGCTCGGGTCGTCCAGGAGCTTCATGAGCGCCTCAGCGAGGCCGGGTCGGATCACGAACGTGAGCGTCTTCGCCCAGATGTCCTCCATCCAGTGCGGTTCACCCAACGGTCGGTGATACAGCGGAGCGTCCTCGGAAAGGGACGCGGCGGGAAGTTCGGCGACCAGTGAACCGTCGTGGAAGACCCTGAGCATTCCGCCCGCCTTCACGGTTCCCACCACGCTTGCGTCGATCTCCCAATGGCGCGCCACTGCGAGCACCTCGTCCACCTCGCTTGGGTCGACGAACGCCATCATCCGCTCCTGGGATTCCGACATGAGCAGCTCGGGCGCCGACATGCCCGACTCGCGCACGTGGACGCTCGACAAGTCGACGTCCATGCCCATTCCGGCCCGGGCCGCAGGTTCCGACGTTGCACAGGAGAGCCCGGCCGCTCCCAGGTCCTGGACCCCCAGCACCAGACCCTTCTCGTACAGCTCCAGGCAGGCCTCGATCAGTTTCTTCTCTTCGAAGGGATCGCCGACTTGCACCGAAGGTCGCTTGGCTTCTGAAGCCTCCTCGAAACTCGCCGAGGCGAGAACCGAAGCGCCACCGATGCCGTCCCGACCCGTGGCCCGACCGAGGAGGATGGCGACCGCTCCATCGGTTCCGGCGGTCCCCAACACCAGTTGATCCCGCTGGAGAACCCCGAGGCACATCACGTTCACGAGGGGGTTCCCCGAGTAGCACTCGGCGAAGTCGACCTCGCCGCCGACGGTGGGCACGCCTACGGCGTTTCCGTATCCGGCGATCCCGGCGACGACACCCCCGAAGAGATAGCGGTTCTTCGACTGGTCGAGCGGTCCGAACCTGATCTGATCCCAGAGAGCGACAGGGCGGGCACCCATCGTGAAGACGTCCCTGAGGATCCCCCCGACTCCGGTGGCGGCTCCTTGGTAGGGCTCCACGTAGCTCGGGTGATTGTGGGACTCGATTCTGAGTGCAGCCAGCCAACCATCTCCGATGTCGACCACGCCGGCATTCTCACCGGGGCCGACCACCACCCACGGGGCGTCGGTGGGGAAGCGCTTCAGGTGGCTGCGCGACGACTTGTACGAGCAGTGTTCGGACCACATCACCGAATACATGGCGAGCTCGGCCGGACGCGGCTCCCGCCCGAGGATCTCGCACACCGACCGGTACTCGTCGTCCGACATGCCAAGCAGCCGGTACACCGCTTCCCGATTGGCGTCGGGGTCCGGTACGAACGCGTCCTCTTCCGGTGCCAGGCTGACATCAGGCATGACTGACCTCCATGCTGGCGATGAATCCCTCCATCAGCACGACGCCGTCGGACGAACCCAGCAGCGCATCGGAAGCTCGTTCCGGATGGGGCATGATTCCGACCACATTGCCGCGGTCGTTGGCGATGGCGGCGGCCCCGTCCTGTGAGCCGTTCGGGTCGTCCACATACCGCAAGACCACACGCGGTGAGCCATCGGGGAGGACGTAGTTGCCCTCGTAGGAGTTCAGCGGGATGCGGAGCCGCTGGCCCGGCATGGCGGCCGCGGTGAGGACGCTTCCAGTGTCGACGACTTCCACGTCGACCATCTTGCAGATGAAGGCGAGGTCTCGATTGGCGATCAGTGCACCGGGCAGCAGCCCCGCCTCGCACAAGACCTGGAATCCGTTGCAGATTCCGACAACCGGCATTCCGGCGGCCGCCATCCGCACGATCTCGTCCATCACGGGGGAGAACCTGGCGATCGCCCCGGTGCGAAGGTAGTCACCATGGGCAAACCCGCCCGGCAGAACCGCGCCGTCGAAGGCCGACAGGTCCGTTTCGCGGTGCCACACCAGGTCCGCCTCTGCGCCGAGGGCGCGCAGCACGTGAACTGTGTCGCGTTCACAGTTCGTTCCCGGGAAAACGACGACGGCCACCTTCATCCGTGGACCACCACCTCGAAGTCCTCGAGCACCGGATTGGACAGCAGCTGTTCACACATGCGGCTCACCTGGGTGTGGACTGTGTCGGAGTCGTGGCCTTCAACCTCGAGGTGAATGGTGCGATCGATTCTCACCTCGCGCACGGCGTCGTGACCGAGGTCTACCAGCGCCCTGCGGACCGTGGTGCCTTGAGGGTCGGCGATCTCGGGCCGGCGAGTGATGTTGACGGTGACCTTCACGTGGCTGCCTCCAGGTATTCCTCGAACGGTCGATCTGTGATTCGCTCATACGCCTCGACATACCGAGCCCGAGTCCCCTCGACCACTTGGTCGGGAAGCCGGGGAGCGGGTGGCTCGTGGTCCCAGCCCGTGGCGTCGAGCCAGTCGCGGACGTATTGCTTGTCAAAGCTCGGCATCTCCCGCTCGGGGTGCCACTGATCGGCCGGCCAGTAGCGAGACGAGTCGGGCGTGAGAACTTCGTCGACGAGGATGATCCGCCCGTCGACCACCCCGAACTCGAACTTGGTGTCGGCGAGGATGACCCCGCGTTCGCGAGCGTGGTCGGAAGCCCACCGGTACACGTCGAGGGACATGGTTCTGACCTCCGCGAGAACGTCGTGGCCCACGAGGTCTCCGGCCTGAGCCTCTGTGATGTTCAGGTCGTGGCCGGTTCGGGCCTTGGTGGCAGGCGTGAAGATGGGGGCGTCGAGCCGTTCACCCATGCGGAGCCCCGGTCTCAGGTGTTCTGTGGTCGGACCGCCGCCGGAGGCGTATTCCCGCCAAGCCGACCCGTAGAGATAACCCCGAACCACACACTCGATGGGGAGCACTTCGGCCCGTCGCACCACCATGGTACGCCCGAGGAGGTGGTGTCTGGTGTCCTCGTCGAGGCCTTCGATGGCTCCCAGATCGGTCCCCACCAGGTGGTTGGGGACGTCGAGCCTGTCGAAGAAGAACAGTGAGAGACCGGTGAGCACCCGTCCCTTGTCGGGGATGTCGGGGTCGAGGATCACGTCGTAGGCGGAAATCCGGTCCGTGGCGACGAAGAGAAGGTGGTGCGAGTCCACCGAGTAGATCTCGCGCACTTTTCCGGACGCCACATGTGGAAGGGCCAGCACCACCGGGCAGAGTAATCGGGCTCTCCGTCCGGTCACACTCAGGCCCTTTGGTGGCGAAAGTTGCGGCCGACAGGAAGGGAATGAAAGAGCCGGTGCGTTGGGACGAGCGCGGCGCGAGCCTGATCGAATTCGCGCTGGTGTTGCCGGTGCTGCTGATGTTGCTGGTGGGCATCGTTTCCACCGCCAGGGCGTGGAACGTCCGCAACACGCTCGAGCACGCCGCACGCGAAGCCGCGCGGTCGGGTGCAACAGTTCGTCCCTGGGACGCCGCGGCCGTCAATGAGGTCAGGAGCGTCGTGGACGCCAACCTCACGATGGCCGGGCTCGATCCCACGACCGTTGCTTCGTGCATCGACATGGGTGCCAACCCCTGCAATGTCGATGACGGTGGTCTGGTCGCACATGACGTTGTCGGTGTTGTGCTCATCCTGCCCGACCTGACGCTCGACTTCGTGCTGTTCGCTCGGGATGTGACGATGACATCGAGCGCGGCAGCGCGGTACGAGTCGTGACCGCCGAGCGCGGCGCCGTGGCTCCCTTCGTCGCGGGGTCGCTGATGACATTGATTCTGGCGGCGGCTTGGGCGGTCGACGTGTCCGGCTTCTACGCCGGTCTGCGCGGCGACCAGACCATCGCCGACCTCGCCTGTCTGGCGGGCGCGGCCGAACTGCCGGATTCGCCGGCGGCTGCGGTTCTGGCCGCCTCCGACCTGACACGCGTCAACTGGGACGACATGGCCGGGGCTCAGTTGGTCACCTCTGGCACGGAGGGTTCGATGATGAGTCCGTCGGGGGAGCGGGTCACGTTCAACGCAGGCTGGAACGGGGACACGAACTCGTTTCGGGTGACGGTGTCCGACATCTCCCAGACCTCGTTCGGGAAGGTGGCCGGAATCCACGACGTGACTCTTCGTCAAGAGGCGGTCTGCAGCGGCGGTGGGTTTCCCGATCGTGGCGCCACGGTTCCATTCGGGGTGACGGTGGGGGGGTTCTCGGGTGCGCTGTTCGGCGAGACCTGTGACTCGGGCAACTGTGGGTCCCTGTTTCTCATGGGTCAGGCAAACGACGAATTTGTCGAGGACACGGCGTCCGGGGCATCCGCCGTCGTCACACCGAACGTGTCGGGCAGCGGAGGGATCAGCTGTGAGGCGGCCGCCGCCGGGCAGGAGTGCGACATCGTCACGTCGAACACCGGGGTCAGTGCGGCAGTCATGGGCGATGCCGTTCTCGCAAGACTGGTCGGACGGGTCGGTGAGTGCGGTTCGTGGACTCGTGATGGGCAGCTCGTCAATTGCGATTCGGTGAGTCAGGTGCTGGGTGGAACACCGGCGACCCTCGTGTCGAGGTTCGCCGCGCAACCGGGTTGGTGGGACACGTCTCTGTACGGCGCCTACGACACGACCAACACGACCAATCACTTCTGGTGGGACCAGCCGATCGAGAATTGCGACAGCCCGCGGATCGTCAGTCTTCCCATCGTTGCTGCCGACCTCGGTTGGCAACTCGGTGATCCTCCGACGGGCTGGCCGCCCGGCAAGAAGCAGATGAGAGTCGTCGGCATGTTCGATGCGATCTTGACCGATCCTGATGCCAACTCGGACTTCCGGGGATCGGGCAACCTCAAGTCGCTGCGGGCGGCGGTCATCTGGTTTGGCCCGGGCGCGACGTGTGCGGATGGTCGAGTCGCCTTCGGGGTCTTGAACGGCGCAGACGGTCACGACGACCGAGTCCTCCGACTCGACCCTGTCGACTGACGGTCGCCCCTCGACGGTCGCCCGCCTTCTCCTCGTGGTCGGTCAGGGAACCATGGGGGAGTTCCCCCATGGTCGAGTGTGCAGTCGTTCTTCATACTCGGTGATATGGGCCAAGGGACACTGTCGGCACCGTCGCCGGGCCGGGTACATGGGATTGAGAAATGAGAGATACGCTCATCGCCGGGCTTGTCATTGCCGTAGCAGGGCTGGTCGGGATGATCCCGTCCGCACGTCTCGTCAGACGCTTCTGGGGGGTCGAACTCGCCGCTTCCGGGACTGGCAACACCGGGGCCGGAAACGCCACCAAGACCGCCGGCGTCACAGCCGGGATCGCCCTGGCCGTCGCCGACGGTCTGAAGGGCCTTCTGCCGGTGCTGTTCGCACATTGGTCTGGATTGTCGACCCCCGCGGTTGCCACCGTGGGTTTGGCTGCCGTTGTGGGCAACAACTGGCCCCTCGTTCGCCATGGCCGCGGTGGTAGAGGTCTGGCGACGTCTGTGGGAGTCGTGGTAGGGGTCGCTCCGTCGTTGCTGGTTTGGCCTGGCTTGTGGTCGGCGGTGGGGTGGAAGATCGGGGGAGGCCCGGCTGGATTCGCGGGATGGGCGCTTCTCGCACCCTTTGCCCTCACCGTCGGAGCACCGAGAGAGATCGTGATCATGTGTGCGGCCCTCGGCGTGGCCATGGCGGTGCGCCGAGCGCAGGGCAATGCCGGCTTCGTTCGCGAACACGCGATCTCCCGGATCGTGTTCGACAACGATCCACGTCCGACGACCGCACCCGACCGTGCGGTGCTCCGTGGCGGCCTGGGATGGATGACTGTTCTCCTGGCAGTGGGATTCCCCTTGTACGTGTGGCTGATCGGGG
>JAOUGY010000013.1 GCA_029865445.1 Acidimicrobiia bacterium
GAAGTGGTCGACGGGGCCTGGGGGCTGCTGGTGGGGGCATGTATCTCCGAATTGGGAGCCAAGTGGACGTTTGGTGAGCTGTTCAGAGAGGGCGCCGAGAAAGCGGGAACACCAGTCAGGCGCTGGGTCGCCCTGAGGGCCGCCCTCGTCGGAACCGGAGTTGCACGGCTCATCCCCGCCGGCGGTGCGATCACGCCCGTCGCCATGTCCTGGGCTTCCGGCAAGAAGGGGACTGCCGGTGCCGCCCTCAGAGCGACGATCTTGAACTACGCCGGGCTGATGCTGGCAACTGGCGCCGGGGTCCTGTGGGTCTGGGGCAGATACAGCCCTGCCGGTCTCGAATCGTTGGGTCCGGTGTTCGGGGTGGCGTTGCTGGCCGCCGGGCTCGCCCTGGTCGGGCTCACGACCCGGCTGCGGATCATCGCATGGATGGTGCCGAGCCGGTGGCGGGCGAAGGCCGAGCGAGCCCTTTCCGAGCATCCGTTGACGATCCGGTCCTGGCTGCTGCTGACAGCGCGAGTCGTACTGGAAGCGATCACACTCGACCTCACGCTTCGGGCATTCGGAGTGCAATTGGTCCCTTCACAGGTGATCGCGGCCTTCGGGTTGTCCCAGCTCGTGGGTGGTTTGCCCGGTCCGCCGGGCGGGCTCGGCATCACCGAAGCCGGGCTGATGGGTGTCCTGGCCGTCTTCGGGATCTCGACGGCGGCAGCGTTGACCCCGGTGCTGGTGTTCCGGGTGGTGTCCTATTGGATACCCGCGGCAGTGGGCGTCATCGCCGGGGGCATGCGTTTTGCCGCTGGGCGGCCGGCCGTGATTGGAGAGGGCGATCGTGTTGGAGAGACGATCAAGGCCGATCGAGATGGAAGCGGATGAACCAGGCGCCGTGGTCTTCGAATTCGGATTCCATCGACATTCCCACGACCTGGAGCAGTTTGACCGAGGCGGCATTGTCGGCCCTGGTCACCGCGACCACGTGGCCGGCATCGGTCTCGTGCCAGATCCAGTCCAGGACGGCCAACACCGCTTCGCGGGCGTAGCCGTGGCCCCAGAACTCGGGGAGGAGTTGATAGGAGATGTCCAACTCGCCGTCGGCGGCGTCCACGAGGCATGAGCCGACGACGGCAGCGTCGGTTGCCCGGGTCACCAGGAACGATCCCCACTTCTCACCAGGTGGGCCCGCCAGCGTGGCCCGGGCTCGATCTTCGGGTACGGGGCCGCCGAGGTATCCCCTCACCGTCGGGTCGGTCAACATCCTGACGATCACGTCGAGGTCGCTCTCAGTGGGAGCGCGCAGAACGAGGCGCGACGTCTCGAGTGGATCTTGCAGCCAGCCCATCGCCGCTCACCCTATCCGCCGCGCCCCCATTCCGCAGGCCGGTCGCAAACGTGGCCGGGTGGTTTTTCTTCATGAGCGATAACCTCGGCCGGGTGGACGGATTGCTCCAGATGCTTCACGATGCGGCTCGTGGCCGCTTTCCCGATGTGGACGGAGAGGTGACGTTCCTGGGGCCGCTGGACGCGGGGTTGGAAGCGGTTGTCTCGTTCACGGGGCATGCCGTCATTGCGAGCCGGTTTGGGGCCAACGCCTTCTTCGACCTCGCTCCCAACGGGTTCGGATCGGCGCTCGATCCCCGATTGTTGTTGCGTATGGCCGGCGACGGGGAGGTCGGCATGATCGACGTCACGCTCGTCTCCTTCGGTAGCGGGGTTGACGCGCTCCGGCCGGCGTGCGACCTCGATGACCATCCACGGGTGGCGCACGCCAGATCCCTCCGTTCATCGGTGTCGGTATTCGCCGACTCCGATGGGCTCGTGACGATCGGTCGAGGGCTCGCAGGGCGGACCGAAGTCAGTGTTGAACTGTTCGGTGACCGGCACGGTAACGGCCTGGGAAGAAGGCTGATCGAGAGCGCAGTCGGGAACGTGCCTGAGGGCCAACCCGTCTTCGCTGCCGTGTCCCCAGGCAACGCACGGTCGCTGCGGGCGTTCCTGGCGGCCGGTTTCGTACCGATCGGGAGCGAGGTGATCGTGAGACCCATCACGTGAACTCGCGTTGGGGTCGGAAACGTGCCGCGCCTCCGTCGGGGTGGATTAGCGTCGGTCTTCATGGATGTTGATCGTCTCGCCGACATGATCGCGGCCGACCGCTATGCGAGTCACCTCGGAATGCGGCTCGTGCCCGACGCCGATGCAGTGGTCGTGGAGATGACGGTCGGGGACGAACATCAAAACTTTCTCGGCACCACCCACGGCGGCGCCGTGTTCTCGTTGGCGGACTGCGCTTTTGCGCTGGCGTCGAACGTGGCGGGGGCCAGGGCAGTGGCGATCGACACTCACCTGGTCCTCACCGGAGGGAGCCCGTTGGGCGATGTGTTGACCGCCCGGGCGGAGGAGACCACGCGGGGTCGCAGCCTCGGAACCTATCGGATCAAAGTCAGCCGGTCCGATGGGCGCGTCATCGGGCTGTTCACGGGAACGGTCCATATCTCGCCGGACTGATCGTGGCCCGATACCATCCGCCCGTGCATTGGTTGCGAGCCCACCCCATCTTGGGGGCGCTGATCGTGGTGGGTGGTGCCTTGTTCGGCCTCCTCACGTTCGCCGTCGCCCGGCCGGCCGCCAGTTTTCGCGACATCGCCTCGGAGCAATTCACTCCGGACCTGGCTGCCGACCAGCTCGCGACTCCCTCGCCCGCGACGGTCACGACCACGACTGCGCCTCCGGCACCCGACGAGCATCTGCCTGAAGTGCTCAGGTTCCGGCGCGCCGCCGAACCGGACAATCTCAGCGGAATCCAACTCGCCAAACTCGGCAGCCCGGTTCTACCCGACGAGTTGTTCACGTCCATCCTTCTGATCGGGTCGGACGCGTCCGGCGCCCTCGCCGACTCCATCATCTATGTGCTGCTTCCTTCCGACGGTTCCGATCCGATCATGGTGTCGCTGCCGCGGGACCTGTGGCTTCCCAACCGGTGCACCGAAGGCTTCACCCGGATCAACGCCAACCTCAATGGATGTGGCGAGGCTGCGACAGGTCCGGAGCTCCTCGCCCTGGCGGTGGAGAACTTCACCGGGATCTCCGTGGACCACTACGTCCGGGTCAGTTTCGCCGGGTTCTCCAACGTCATCGACTGGATGGGCGGGATCACGATCTGTGTCAACGCTCCGACCAGAGATCTCAAAGCACACCTCGACATTCCATCGGGGTGTAATGCCGCAGGCGGCGACACCACACTGGCGTGGGTGCGTTCCCGCCACACCGAACAGTTCGTGAACGGCGCCTGGACCGCCGTGGGCTCGAGTGACTTCTCCCGCCAAACGCATCAGCAGGACGTTCTGATTCAACTCGCCCGCAAGCTCGCCGCCTACCGCTCGCCCACTTCCCTCGCCGAAGCACTCGAGCGCTTGTCATCGGCAGTGCGGATGGATTCCGGGTGGTCGATCACCCAGATCGCGTCCCTCGGATTCCGATATCGCGATCTCGACACCGAATCGATAGTCCGGTTGAGGTTGGAGACGGAGGACTATCGCACCTCGGGAGGAGCGTGGGTTCTTCTCCCCAAGGAGACCTTCAACCGTTCCCTGAGCCGGGTGTTCCCGGAGGCGGCAGAGGCCACCGAAATCGGTTGATCCTCCTCTCCCTCCGGTTTGTCCCCCGGAGCGGAGCGAGGCCGGGGTCCCTTCAACTCGGGGGTCGAGCTTCTTGGGTGCCACGGTGTCGCTTGAGAGCGTCGTTGCGAGTCTCTCAGCGCCGGTTGTCCCCCGGAAAGGGGGGAAGGTTCCTGCCGGCCGGAGGCCGGGAGGTAGGGGGATTCTCAACTCGGGAGTCGAGCTTCTTGGGTGCCACCGTGTCGCAGGAGAGCGCCGTTGCGAGTCTCCCAGCGGCGGCGGATCAAGGCTTCCACCTCGCACGGTGACCTCGCGTTGAGGATTCCCCCTACCTCCCATCTCCCTTCGGTCGATGGCAGGTACCTTCCCCCACTGCGTGGGGGACAACATCTGGCGCATGGCGCATGGCGCATGGCGCATGGCGCATGGCGGTTGGGCGCCGTTGCGAGTCTCTCAGTGCCGGCGGATCAAGGCTTCCACCGCGGACGGTGACCTCGCGTTGAGGATTCCCCCTACCTCCCAGCTCTCTTCGGTCGCTGGCAGGTACCTTCCCCCAAGGGGACAACTCTTGGGGGTCACAGGATCGGTTGTGGACGGTAGGTGGCGGCACTCGGGTATCTGTCGACCACGGTTCTCACCGAAGCGACGAACGCATCCACCTGGGAGCGTGACCTCCCCGGTGGCGGAACCGTGGTCATGATCTCGGCCAGCACTGCGGGGTCGATGGGTAGCTCGGGGTCGGCTGCAATGCGATCGGCCATGTCGTTGGCCGGTGAGCCGGAGCGCATCTGCTCGGCGGCTGCGAGCGCGTGTCGTTTGATGGCGGCGTGGGCGGTCTCCCGGCCGACGCCGGCCGCCACCGCCGCCACGAGGAGCCGGGTCGTGGCGAGAAATGGGAGCTGGCGCTGCATCTCCCACTGGATGACCGCCGGGAACGGTCGGAACTCCTCGAGGATCGTCAACGTCGTCTCGATGATCCCGTCGATGGCGAAGAACGCATCCGGGAGCACGACTCTTCGGACGACCGAGTCCGAGACGTCGCCTTCGTTCCATTGGTCGCCGGTGAGACCGTGTGCCATGGTCACGTGGCCGCCGAGGATCGTGGTCAGACCCGTGATCCGTTCGGAGCTTCTGCTGTTCATCTTGTGGGGCATGGCCGAAGATCCGACCTGTCCCTCGCCAAAACCCTCCGTGGCGAGGTCGGCGCCGGCCATGAGACGGATCGTCTTGGCGAGGTTGGCCGGCCCCGACGCCAGACGGGCGAGGGCTGCGACGACGGCGAAGTCGAGCGACCGGGGATATACCTGTCCCACCGAGCCCGATGTCGTGGCGAAACCGAGCGAACGGGCCACGATTTGCTCGAGCCGGTCCACCTTCTCCTCGTCACCGGAGAAGAGGTCAAGCAAGTCCTGCTGGGTGCCGACCGGTCCTTTGAGACCGCGGAGCGGGAGGGCGGCGAGGACGTGTTCGAGGTGCTCGAAAGCCAGCAGCAGCTCCTCTCCCGCCGTGGCGAAGCGTTTTCCCAAGGTGGTCGGCTGGGCCGGAACATTGTGGCTCCGGCCGGCGATGACCAGGTCCTCGTGGACACGAGCGCGTTCGGCGAACTGGACGAGGAGTGCGATGCACCGATCCCGTACGAGCGTCAGGGCCTGGCGGATCTGAAGCTGTTCCACGTTCTCGGTGAGGTCCCGGGAGGTCATTCCTTTATGAATGTGCTGGTGTCCGGCGAGGTGGCAGAACTCGTCGATGCGGGCCTTCACATCGTGTCTGGTCACGCGCTCCCGCGACCTGATCGACTCGAGGTCGACGTCGTCGAGCACAGCCTCGTAGTCGGCGACGACACCTTCCGGAATCGAGATTCCCAGTTCACGCTGGGCTTCGAGCACGGTGATCCAGAACCGGCGCTCCGTCACCACCTTCTGGCGGGGCGACCAGATCGAAACCATCTCGGGGCTTGCGTAGCGGGCGGCGAGGACGTTGGGGATCTGGTCGGTCACGTCGAGGATTCTGCCAGATCGGCGGGCGTGCTCTCCATCGGTGGGTCGCGGAGCTGAAGCGGGTGGTCGCCTGCGAGTCGCCTCATATGGCCGAACCCGAATACGCTGTGAAGTATGAAGGGGTGGCTTGCATTCCGCTTCGCATGGGTCGTCATGTTGACGGCGTGCGGCAGCGCGACTGCCGGACTCGACGTGGCGACCACGACCACCACGCCCGGGACCACCTCCCTTCCCGCCGCCACCCTGACCACCCTCGCCGAAGACACAGGGTTGGAGGAAATCGCCGAGCGCGACGTGCCTGCGGCGGCTGTGTTCCTGGCTGCGGTCGACGCCGGCCTCGAAGGCACGGTGTATTCGGGAGACCCACTCGACGATCCAGAGACATACCTCGGGACAGGAGCCCTGTTCTGCGAATTGCTCGACGATGGGCTGACCGTGGACGAGGTGCTCGGGGCATACGTGGTGGCGCTCTCCGACTCGGCTGGGGGCCAGGAACTGTCGCGCGACGATCTCCTGTTGGGCGGGGTGATCCTCGGAGCGGGGATCGAAGCTCTCTGTCCAGAGTTCTCGTCGCAGCTCGAGGGAGGCGGTGAATGAATCGCGCAGCTCGCATCCGCCTCGGTCTGGTGGTGGCGTTGGTGCTGCCGTTGTTGGCTGCTGCGGTGGATGCGTCCGATCTCGACGTGGCCCGCGCCGGGGTCGCCCGCGGTGTCGAGGCAGCGCGGACGGCCCGTGCCTCGTCCGAGTCCGGCACCGCCGATGCGCGGCTCCTGGCGGCGGCCGCCGCCGTCGAAGAACTCGTGGCGGAGCGGATGCAGCCGGGCAGATCGAGAGAGTCCGTGCTGGACGAATTGAGCGCTGTGTCGCCGGCGGTACTGAACTCGAGCGAAGGCCCGTTGGGGGGCGTGTACGCAGGGGTCCGGGCGAAGGGGCGGTCGATCGCCGAGGATCGCAAGGCGGATCGAGCACAGGAGGGCGGCCCACCTGACGAGCCACCGGGTCAGGTGGGCAAACCGCCGAAGTCGAATCCCGGGAAGGGCAACAATGGCAACCCGGGTGGCGGCAAGCCGCCGGGTCGGGGAGGCGACGGCTGACCGTCCTCCGCAGGTACCCTCGACGGGGTGCGACTCTCGATCGGGACGGCCAGAAGGATCGCGCTTGCTGCGCAGGGCTTCGGGTCTGGTCGACCCGGGGGGCGGATCGACGTCCGCCACTTTCGCCGGGTCGTCGATTCGGTGAAGGTCGTTCAGCTCGACTCGGTGAACGTCGTGGCCCGGGCTCACTACCTGCCGTTCTTCTCACGTCTCGGCGCCTATCCGGTCGAGAAGCTCGACCAATGGCTCTGGCGATCGGGAGAGATGTTCGAGTATTGGGCGCACGAGGCTTCGTTGGTTCCCGTCGGGCAGCGGCCGCTTCTCACTCATCGCATGAACGGAGGTTGGCATTGGGAGTCGATCGAGAGGATCGGTCGCGACAACCCCGGTTACGTCGATCGAGTCCTGCAGGCGGTCCGGGAAGAAGGGCCGCTGCGAGCGGCCGACGTCGAGGGACATCGTCGTGCCGACAGTTGGTGGGGGTGGGGTGACGCCAAAATCGCCTTGGAGCATCTGTTTCTCACAGGGCTCATCACCGCGAGCGATCGCATCGGGTTCCAGCGGATCTACGACCTCCCGGAGCGGGTTCACCCGGAGGCGGTGGCGCTGGGGACGAGGGAGCCCGACGACGCCAAGACCGAGCTCCTCGCTCTCGCCGCCCAGGCGGTCGGAGTGGGGACGATTCACGACCTGGCCGACTATTACCGGATGAAGATCGGCGATGCGCGGCGTCTCCTGCCGGGGCTGGTTCGGCGGGGCGATGTCATCGAGGCGAACGTGGACGGCTGGACCCAGCCGGCCTATCTCCACGCCTCGGCCGTGCGACCTCGGTCGATCCGTACTTCTGCTTTGCTCGCGCCCTTCGATCCCGTCGTCTGGAACCGGGAGCGAGCGGAGCGGTTGTTCGGCTTCCGTTATCGGATCGAGATCTACGTCCCCGCGGCCAAGCGCACCTACGGCTACTACGTTCTGCCGTTCCTGCTCGACGACCGGCTGGTGGCGCGGGTCGATCTGAAGGCTGATCGAGGCGCCGGGAAGCTCATCGTGCGGGCCGCCCACGGGGAGGACGGCGTCGACACGGCGCGGGTTGCCGGGGCGCTCGGTGCGGAGTGTGCCGAGATGGCGACGTGGCTCGGTCTTGACGACGTCGAGGTCGAAGAGCGGGGCGATCTCGCAACCCGCCTTCGCCGGGCGTTCGACTTGTGAACCCGGTCGCCGACATCTGTCGAATGTGACGGTGTACGTTCGTCGAGTGGACGCAACGGTTCCCAGAGGAGAGGAGATCTCACCGTGCAGTACATGCTCTTGATCTACAACGAGCCCGGTGTCGACCAGTCCGAGATGCAGGAATGGTTCACGTACACCCAGGAACTCCAGGGCGCCGGCGTGCTGGTGGGGGGCGAGCCGCTGGATGCGGTGGAGAATGCCGTGACCGTCCGGGTGCGCAACGGCGAGACCGTCTCGACCAAAGGTCCGTTCGCCGAAACCACCGAGGTTCTCGGTGGCTACTACATCGTCGACGTCGACACCATCGACGAAGCCGCCGAATGGGCTGCCAAGATCCCAAGCGCGCCGTATGGGTCCGTCGAAGTGCGCCTGGTGCCACCGCTCCCCGAGATGTGAGTCAACCGGCGATGTCGGTTCTGAACTGTCGCCCGGGGAACGTGATCTGCTCGACGGCGCCGTAACCGGCGCTCCGAGCGGCTTCTCTGTCGGGTCCGAGCCCGACGACGCTCAGCACCCGGCCGCCTGAGGTGATCAGCCGCCCGGCGTCGTCGTGGGCGGTGCCGGCGTGGAACACCAACACGTCATCGGGGAGGTCTCGGGGGATGGTGATGCGATCGCCGGTGCGAGGCGACTCCGGATAACCGGCCGCGGCCAGGACGACGTTGACGGCTGCGGTGGCGGACCAGTTCAGTTCGACCTGGGCGAGCCTTCCAGACAGCGAGGATTCGATCACGTCCACGAGGTCGGTCTCGAGGCGGGGGAGGACGACCTGGGTCTCGGGGTCGCCCAATCGGGCGTTGAACTCGATCACCTTTGGGCCGCCGGCCGTGAGGATGAGACCGGCGTAGATGAACCCGGTGTAGGGATTCGAATCGGCTGCCATGGTGGCGATCACCGGGCGGATGATCCGATCCATCACATCCTGGACCAGTCCGTCCGGCAGGTCGACCGGCGAGAAGCTCCCCATGCCGCCGGTGTTGGGACCGCTGTCCCCGTCACCGGCTCGCTTGTAATCCCGTGCCGGTTCGAGGGCGACAGCTGTTTGACCATCGGTGATCGCGAACACGCTGAGTTCGGGTCCCTCCAGGTGCTCCTCGATGATCACCGTCGACCCGGCGGCGCCGAACGCACCTCCGAAGCAGTGGTCGACCCAGCCCAACGCCGCGTCGCGGTCGGGTGTCACCAGCACCCCTTTGCCGGCTGCGAGGCCGTCGGCCTTCACGACGAATGGTCCGTCGGCTGTCTGGAGATGGCACCGGGCTGCGTCAGGATCGTGGAATGTCCACGCACCCGCCGTCGGCACGCCTGCCCGGACCATCACGTCTTTGGCGAACGATTTGGACGATTCGAGGCGGGCTGCCGAGCGGGTCGGGCCGAACACGGGAATCCCCAGCCGGGCAACCGCGTCGATGAGTCCGGCCGCCAGGGGAGCTTCTGGACCGACCACGACCAGGTCGATTGCGTGGATGCGGGCGATGGCGGCAACCGCTCCCACATCTGTCGGGTCCACCCCTTCGATCCGGGGACCGAGGTCACCGAGACCGGGATTGCCAGGGAGAGAGACGAGCTCGGTCACGCGGGGTGATCGCGAAAGAGCCCATCCGAGGGCGTGCTCCCGGCCGCCGCCACCGATGAGCAGGATCTTCACCGGGTGACCAGCTGGTGGCGTTCCGGCCCCACCGACACCCACCTGATGGGCACACCGGTCGCTTCTTCTACGTATTCCACGTACCGGCGGGCGTTTTCGGGCAGCTCGTCGTAGTCACGGCATCCGGTGATGTCCGTCCTCCACCCGGGGAGTTCTTCCAGGACTGGTTCACAGTCGTACAGGACGCGCTGCTGTCGCGGGAACTCGTCGTAATGCGTGCCCGACGAGGTGTAGGCGTTGGCGACCTTGATCGTGTCGAACGCCGACAGGATGTCGAGCTTGGTGAGGAAGATCTCGGTGAGGCTGTTGACCCTGGCGGCGTACCGTAGCGCTACGAGGTCGAGCCACCCGCACCTTCTGCGACGACCGGTGACGACCCCGTACTCTCCGCCGAGTTCGATGAGTGCGTCGCCCGTCTCGTCGTGGAGTTCGGTCGGGAACGGACCGGTTCCCACCCTCGAGATGTAGGCCTTGGCCACTCCGACCACTCGATCGATGTCTTTGGGTCCGATGCCCGATCCCACGAGCGCCCCTCCGGCGGTGGGGTTCGAGGAGGTGACGAACGGATAGGTTCCGTGGTCGATGTCGAGGAGCGTGCCCTGGGCGCCCTCGAAGAGCACCTCTTTACCGGCTCTGATCCCCTCCCACAACAGCAAGGACGTATCGGTGACGAATGGGATCAGTCTCTCGGCGTACTCGAGATACTCCTCGGTGATGGTGTCGGCACCCATCGGAAGCTGGTTGTAGACCCGGGTGAGGACGCGGTTGACGTCTTCGAGCGCGGTCTCCACCTTGTCGCGGAAGATCTTGGGGTCGAACAGATCCTGGACCCGGATGCCCCGACGTGCGTACTTGTCGGTGTAGGCCGGGCCGATGCCCTTCTTGGTCGTGCCGATCTGGTTCCGTCCCAGGTAACGCTCCATCACCGCGTCGAGCTTCCGGTGATACGGCATGATCAGATGGGCGTTCGACGAGATCCGGAGGCGCGATGGGTCGACGCCGCGTTCGCTGAGTCTGTCGATCTCGTTCAAGAGCACTTTGGGGTCGACAACGCAACCGGAGGCGATGACGGGGGTGCACTCGGGGTACATCACACCCGAGGGGGTCAAGGAGAGGGCAAAACGCTGGTCGCCGATGATGATGGTGTGGCCGGCGTTGTTGCCGCCTTGGAAGCGGACGACGAAATCGGCCGACTCGGCGAAGAAGTCGGTGACCCGACCTTTGCCCTCGTCGCCCCACTGCGCTCCGAGCACGATGGTTGCTGGCATGTGGCCATGGTAGAACGCCTGTTTGCAGGCCCCGCAGCGAGCGTCGGGGTCAGAGCCAGCCGGAGCGTTTGAAGCGGGTGTAGAGGAAGGCCGAGATCGCCACCATCACTCCGATGGCGACCGGGTATCCGAACCTCCAGTCGAGTTCGGGCATGGACGCGAAGTTCATCCCCCACACCCCGGCGAGAAGTGTCGGCACGGCGGCCACCGCCACCCACGCCGAGATCTTGCGCATGTCCTCGTTCTGGCGCACGCTGACCTGGGTGAGGTTCGCGTCGAGGATCGAGGTCAGCAGTTCGCGGAACGTCCGGACCTGATCGGCGACACGTTGGAGCTCGTCGTGGGTGTCCCGGAAATACTCGCGGAGATCGCGGTCGATCGCCTCGAACCGGCCGCGGGCGAGGCGATCGAGCGGGTCGAGAAGGGGGGTGGTGGCGGAGGCGAATTCCAGTACCTCGCGCTTGAGCTTGTAGATGCGCTCCGTGGGCGCTTCGTCGTTGTCCGAGAAGACCTGCTTCTCGACCTCCTGGATGTCGCGTTCCAGCCCGCTCAGCACGGAGGTGTAGTCGTCGACGACCCGTTCCACGACGGCCAGCAGAACTGCCCCGGGGCCGTACTTCAGCTCCTCTGGCTGGGTGTCGAGCGCCTGCCTGACGCGGACCAGCTGCCCGGCCTCACCGTGCCGGACCACCACCACGAAGTCGTCGTCGACGAACAGCAGGATCTCACCCAACTCGATCTCCTCGGTGGCGTCGAGGTAGCGGGCAGGTTTCAACACCACGAAGAGGGTGTCGTCGTACAGTTCGAGCTTGGGGCGCTGGTGGGCCTGGATGGCGTCTTCGACGGCGAGTTCGTGGAGGTCGAACTCCGTTCGAACGGCCTCGAACTCGGCTTCATCGGGTTCGAAGAGACCCAGCCAGCAGAACGTCCCGTCGGCCCGCGACTTCTCCCGGGCTCCGTCGAGGTCGAAGCCTCCGGCTCGTCGCGTCCCGTTGTCGTAGAGCGCTGCGTCGACGATCACCGTCGGGATTGTGGCACGGCCGTCTTCATCCTGTTGCGATGAGAAACACTCCGGCGACGCAAGCGATCACTGCCAGGAGATGGCCGATCGTGACCGGCTCTCCCAGGAGCTTCCGGCCGGCGGCCACACCCAGAATCACCGAGGTCTCCCGCACGGCGATCACGGGTCCCACTGGGGCCAGGAGCGTGGCCGACATGGCGAGGGGATACGACGCCGAGATGGCGAGAGCGCCGACTCCGGCTCGAAGAGGATTGGATCTCACCGATCCGATCATCTCGGCGGGGGAGCGAAGGACGGCGACGACGGCGCTGATCATCAGAGCCTCCAACACGAGTTCGGTTGCGATGACGGCGATCGCAGACCCTTGGAGTCGGACCGCCGTGGCATCGATGGTCGTGTAGGAAGCGATGACGAGACCGGTGGCTACCGCCATTCCCAACCCCCGCTTGGAACGTGCGAGCGAAGCCAGGCTCACGAGGGCTGTCACGACGATCAATACCCCTGCTGTCGCTCGGAGTCCGATCTCGTCGTCGAGGAACATCACGCCCGTGGCGGTCACCACCAGTGGCGCCAACCCTCGGGCGATCGGATACACGAACGACAGATCCCCCCGCTGGTACGCCCCGGCGAGCGTGAGCATGTAGACGGTCTGGATGACGCTCGAGACGGCGATCAGGGGCCACAGGTCGCTTCTGGGCATGCCCACGAGAGCGGCCGCGACGGCACCGATGAACCCCGATCCTGCCGTCAGCTGCCACACGGCGAGTACCTGATCCTGGGCGGTTTTGGCAAGCACGTTCCACCCGGCATGGATGACGGCGGCCAGCAGCGCCAGTGCTACGGCGGGAGCAGGCATCAGGGCCGGTCGTCCATGACGCGGGAGGCTAGATGCTCGAAGTGAGGGGTCGGATCAGTCCGGAGTGTTCTCGGCAAGCACTGAGATCAGCCTCGTTTCCCCCTCACCTCTCACGAACCACGCCACTCCCACGATCAAGGCGGAGATCGTGAGAAGCGACAGTGTTGCGAGGTATGAGACGGCTACGGGAAGGGGGAGCGCGCTCCAGAGAGCCTCCCAGCCGGCGGCGAGGCCCGCCACGTAGGTGGTGATG
Source organism: Acidimicrobiia bacterium (assembly GCA_029865445.1). GTDB lineage: Bacteria > Actinomycetota > Acidimicrobiia > Spongiisociales > ZC4RG35 > JAOUGY01. The sequence continues at coordinate 12,976 of JAOUGY010000013.1, forward strand.
CCCAGCGCCGTGTAGAAGAGGGTCATGTAGCCGAACCAGGTCCAAGGCCGCCCGGCGACAACGATCTTCGGAGTCCCCAGTCGGAACAGGTACTCGTCCTCGAGTTTGTGGGCGATGAGGGAATCGGCCTGGGCGTGTCGCGCCAGGTACTGCTCGAGATGGGTCGAGTAGTGGCGCGAGAAGAGAAGGTAGGACGCGGCGAACGCGGTCTGGGTCGCTCCGAGGAGTGCCACGAACGGGATTCCAAGGTGGATGAGCGGATCGATGGCGGCCCCGGCGACGAACAGCGCCAGTACCACGGACGTCGTGAATCTGATGTCCGAGAAGAACTGGCGGTGATAGGCCGCGTTCATCCCGCGCATCCGCCCGAGTTGGCCCGCGGCGAGGGTGATTCGTGGCTCCATCAGGCGAGAGAGCGTCGCCGCCGTTCTGCCAGCCACCGGCGTCTGACCGGCCTGCGCTCATCCTCGGTGAGTCCTCCCCAGACGCCACCGACCTGATTGGTCTCGATGGCATAGGCGAGGCACTCGTCTTGGACGTCGCACCCGCCACAGACCCTCTTGGCGTACTGGATCTGTTCTGCGGCGGGCCCTGTTTCGCCCGCCGGGAAGAAGATGTTGGGGTCGTGGCCCACGCACGCCGCCAGGTCTCGCCACTCGATGACGATGTCGATGTCGAACGCTTGACTCACCGGCTGCTCCTTGCTGTTTTTAGTATGAAATGCTTTTACTGATAATATGCGATAACCGTGTCGATGTCCAGCGACTCCATGAGCCTCCACGAAGCGGCCGAGCGCCTCGGTGTGCACTACATGACCGTGTACCGGTACGTCCGGCTCGGCCTGCTCCCCGCCACGAAGGTAGGCGGCTCGTGGAGCGTCCTCGAAGTGGACCTCGCCGCCTTCACGGCGCCGGCTCAGCAACCCAGCTCCCGGGGGCAGGCTCCATGGTCCGAGCGGCTCGAGTCGAGGATGCTGGCGGGAGATCTCGCCGGATCGTGGTCGGTGGTGGAGGCGGCCATGGCATCGGGGTGTACGCCGCCCCGCGTGTACACCGATCTGGTGGTCCCTGCGCTCGTGTCCATCGGCCAGAAGTGGGCCGATGCGGAGATCGGTATCGACGAAGAACACCAGGCGAGCGCGATCGCCACCCGCATCGTCGGGAGAATGGGATCGTTGTTCGCCCGCCGTGGCCGCACCAAGGGTTCGGTGGTCCTGGCGATGCCCAGTGGCGACAGGCACGGCCTGGCGCTGGCCATGCTCGCCGATGTCCTCAGGGGTGAGGGGTACGCGGTCGTCGACCTCGGAGCCGACATCCCGGCCCGGTCGATCGTGGATGCGGCGCACAAGGTCCCGGACCTCCATGCCGTCTGCATCTCGGTCGTCTATCGGGAAGCTCTCGAGTCGGCTGCGGAGACGATTGGCTTGCTCAAGAGCGAGATCGGCTCTGATCTCTTCGTGGTGATCGGTGGCGGCGCGGTCGCTTCCGACGAGCACGCCCGCGAGCTGGGAGCGGACAAGCGAGCCGCCTCGCTCACCGACGTCCCTGAACTGGTTCAGGAGTGGGCGGCCAGCGCCTGACTCAGCCGAGGGCCGAGCGGTAGGCGGCGAGGGCCCGTTCCCGGGCGGCTGAGTGTTCCACGATCGGCGCCGGGTAGTCGATTCTCGCCCTCGAGCCTGCGAGGTCTGATGTCCCGGCCGCCCAGGGGGCGTGGACGTGGGGCGCCGGAACGCCTGCGAGCTCGGGAACCCACCTCCTGATGTATGCGCCGTCGGGGTCGTGCTTGCGCGCCTGGGACACGGGATTGAAGACCCGGAAGTACGGGGCGGCATCCGCCCCCGATCCTGCCACCCACTGCCAGTTCCCGGCGTTCACGGCGGTGTCGGCGTCGAGGAGGTGTCTCCGGAAGAACCGTTCGCCGCGCCGCCAGTCGATGAGGAGATGCTTCGTGAGGAACGAGGCCGTGATCATCCTCACCCGATTGTGCATCCACCCGGTCTCTCGGAGCTGGCGCATGCCGGCGTCCACGATCGGGTAGCCGGTTTCGCCGGCGCACCATGATTCGAATCCGGCGTCATCGTCGATCCATGGGATCCGGTCGTACGCCGGCTTCATGGCATGGTCGACGAGGTTCGGGTTGTCTGCCATCAGCGCGGCGTGAAAGTCCCGCCACGCGAGCTGCCTCACGAACGGCCACCCACGTTCGTCCTCGACCGCTGCCGCAACGGCTCGTGGACTCAGCGTTCCGTACTTGAGGTCGATCGACAGATGGCTCGTTTCGTCGAGATCGGGTCGGTCCCGGATGTCCGGGTACGAGTCGACTCGAGAGAGGAAGTCCTTGAACCTCGTCCGAGCCGCCTCCTCGCCGCCCACCATTGGCGGAGGTCCGGCCGACGGGACGCCGGAGCCGGGGTCGGCGGTCAGCCGGGCCGTCCCCGGCACCGGGGAGCCTTCGAGGGGGCGGCGACGCCACGCTTCCGCGAACGGGGTGAAGACCATGTACAGGGTCCCGTCGGCCTTGGTGACCGCACCGATCGGATGGACCGTGAGGCCGTGGTGCCATTCGGTTGTCGCGCTTGCGGCAACGGCGGCGTCTCGCTTCGACGCGTAGGGCGTGAAGTCGGCGTTGGCGTGGACGGCGGCCCTCAATGTCCGGGCGATGTGTGGGACCACCGTCGTCGGGTCACCGTGTTCGACCCGGAGCCGGCCCCCGCGCGCTGCGAGCGAGCGGTCGAGCATGCGGAGGTTCTCGGCGAGCAATGCCGTACGGCGGCCGATCGTCCGATTCCACAACGCCGCGTCGATGACGAACAACGCGGTCACCTCGTCGTGCCGGCTGGTGGCGGCCCCCCACGCCGGGTTGTCTTCGAGCCTGAGGTCACGCCGAAACCAAACGATTCCGGGGGAGCGAGGCTCATCCACGCCGAGCTCCCCCCACCCAGTCATCCAACCGGCGCCAGGTCTCGAAGAGCCACATCGCCCGCTCGGCCCGCCCCTCCGGGATTTCCTCGCGGGGGATCCTCCAGAACTCCGCCTGTACGTGGGTCCCCACCATGGCTCCCCGCCAGATGTCGGCGATACGGGCGAAGCCGTCGAGCCCCCGATGCGCCATCACGACGACATCTCCCGAGTTCGTCTCGAGGAGCGCCAGCGTTCCCGAGAGCCGCGGGGGCAACACGTGCGTGAACGTCTCGGCGATGGCGGAGAAATCGGGCGAAGATCTCAGCCTCCGGAGCGCTCGCTGGAGCTTCGCGGGGTCGAAGCGCGTCCCTTCGGGATAGATGATGACCGTGCGCTCCCGGGCTCCCAACGTCCGGATCGAAGCCACCTCGGCGCCTGAGACCCCCCGCCGGACGAAGAGGTTCGGCAGGCGGTTTCCGGCGATATCGAGGCAAGGATCCACCTGCAGCTCCGATTTCATGACATAGGAGATGTGCGTGCCGTGTGGGCGCGTGATGTAGTGGGCCGCCAAGAGGTTGTCGACGATGGAGGCGTGTCTGGCGACGATGATCATGTCGGGGTCGACCACGCTGTCGAGTCCGTCCGCATCGAACGTCAGTCCGAAGACTCGTCGCACGACCCGGAACACGGTCTCCGCCCACCACCGCTGGATTGCGAAGGTGCGGTCGAGGAGTCGCCGTTCGCTGCCAATTGCGGAGACCCACGCCGCGCCCATCGCGACGATCCCGGCAACCTCGACGGTCAGGTACGCAGCCCCGAAGATCATCAGCCGTGTCGCCATGAAGGGGGTTCGTGCGACGATCCACCGTATCGAGTCGACGATCGCTGCCAGCACCAACAGGATCGGGAAGGCGCCCACCGCGACAGCCCACAGGATCACGACGACGCCGATCGTAATGAGGCGGCGGCTGAACGGGTGTTTCATCGGGAAGATGGCGAACGGAGAGGCATCATCAATGGTTCTCGCGAGGTATTTAGCGGTAAATGATAGTCACTCGTCACGTCCGCCCAACAGTGCATTGCGCACCGAGCCGGCGCGTGCCGCCAGGATCAGATATGCACCGGCGGCGACGCTCCCGAGTGCCGCCAGCGCCACAGTCCAGAGCAACGACCTCAGCGGATTCCGTTCCCGCCACCACACCCATGCCGCGAAAACGGCAAACATGAGATACAGGTCGATCACCGTCACCCGTCCCCACGCGAGCGACAACAAGTCGCTCCCCTCGGTCCCGAAATCACCGTTCGCCGCTCCGTAGCCGATGGCGACGATCATCCCGATCATGACGGTCCAGCCGAGTGCTCTCATCGTTCCTCCTGTGGTGTGGATAGTGTGACATCGACATCCGGTGGACACCGGTCTCCCTGTAACAGGCTACGGCGGGTAGCGTCGGCTGGATGCGACGGAACGAGCCTGGGCCGGGACAAGAGTCCGTGTGGGACTATCCCCGTCCTCCCCGCCTCGAGCACGTAGAGGTCCCGATCGAGGTCCGGCTGGGAGACCATCTGGTCGCCCGGACGTCGACCGCCATCAGGGTCCTCGAGACCAGCCACCCGCCGACGTACTACCTGCCACCTTCCTCTCTGTCCGATGGGATACTGCGTGGGCGCGGTCCCGGCTCCGTGTGCGAGTGGAAAGGCACGGCCCACTACTGGGACGTGATCGCCGGATCGGCGGTGGCACCGGGTGCGGCGTGGTCGTATCCGGCTCCGTCGGAACCGTTCGCAGCGATGGCCGGGTTCGTGTCCTTCTACCCGTCGAAGGTTCGCTGCACCGTTGACGGTACGCTGGTCGAGCCGCAGGCCGGAGGTTTCTACGGAGGCTGGATCACCCCTGATGTCGTCGGACCGTTCAAAGGGGAGCCGGGGTCGGAATGGTGGTGAGAACGTCAGTCGCCGAGGCCGATGACGGGACGCGCCTCATCGTCCGCTCCCGACCCGGAGACCCCAGTCTGCCCGCGTTCTTGCTGGTTCACGGCCTGTCTTCCAACGCCCGGCTCTGGGACGGTGTGGCAGAGGGATTGGAGGTGACCGACCACGCGTCGTTCGCCGTCGACCTACGCGGTCACGGCGAGTCCGAGAAGCCCGCCCACGGGTACGACTTCGCCGGCGTGGCCGCCGACGTGGCGGCCGTCGTTCGTGACGTGGTCGGCCGCCGCGCCATCCTCGTGGGTCAGTCGTGGGGGGCGAACGTGGTCGTCGAGGCCGCAGGGCGTTTCCCGGAGATCGCACGGGCTGTGGCGTGCATCGACGGTGGATACATCTCGCTGAGCGACAGTTTCGCCGACTGGGAGGCGGCGAAGACGCAGCTGACCCCGCCGTCGTTCTCGGGGTTCACAGAGGCGCAACTGCGCACTCATGCGGAGTCGTGGTTCGCCGGATTCCCCGAAGCCGGAGTGGAAGCGCAGCTCGCCAACTTCGTGCTCGCCGAAGACGGGACCGTGCGCCCGCGGCTGGCGCTCGCCAACCATCTGACGATCCTCGAACACCTGTGGACGCACGACCCGCTTGCGGCGGTAGCGGCGGTCCACGTGCCCGTGTGGGTGATGGCGGTCCATGGCGGCTGGGACGACAAGCCGAGGCGGGTGTCGGATTTCGTCGCCGCGGCCAGACAGGCACGAGTCGTCTGGACAGACGGCCATCACGACGTCCACGCCCAGGACCCGACGCGAGTGGTCGATTTCCTGCTCGACCTCTCGTCGGAGGTCGCGGAGTGAGTGGCCGGTTGGTCCTCATGGGCTCCGGTGAGATCGCACCGACCATGGTGGCAACCCACCGCAGTGGAATGGCTGCGGCTGCCACTCAGCGGGTGGTGATCCTCGACAGTCCGTTCGGCTTCCAGGAGAACGCCGGTGAACTCACCGAGAAGATCACGGCCTACTTCCGCACGAGTCTGAGGGCCGACGTCGAAGTCGCCTCGCTGCGGCGATCGGACGTCTCCCCGCTCGAACGGGAGACCGCGTTGTTGAAGGTGAGGGGTGCGCGCTACGTCTTCGCAGGCCCGGGTTCACCCAGCTACGCCCTGAAGGTCTGGCAGGACGCAGGGGTCGATGTCGCGCTCGCCGAGGTGCTCGCCGCAGGTGGAACCGTCACACTCGCCTCGGCAGCCGCCTTGACCGCGGGCGCTCGAACGTTGCCTGTGTACGAGATCTACAAAGCCGGGCAAGACCCGTTCTGGCTCGACGGCATGGACCTGACGGCCCAGTTCGGTCTGTCGTTCACCGTGGTGCCGCACTGGGACAACTCTGAAGGCGGCACCCACGACACCAGTCGTTGCTACGTGGGCGAGCGCCGGCTGGCACGCCTCGAACACCAACTGATCTCGGGCATTCTCGGAATCGACGAGCACACGGCCGCCATCCTGGACTTCGCCTCCGGGACGCTCACCGTGTCGGGGGCGTCGACGGTGACCTTGCGGGGAGCGGAGACGAGAACGCTCGACGCCGGCGCCACCGTCGGGCTGGGCGAGGTTGCCTCGTTGCTGGCGGCGGCGCGACCCGCCGTCGACCCGGCACCGGACGTGACGATGGCCGATTTCGACTCTGCTCTCGAGTCCCGGGACGTCGACGCGGTGCTGAGCGCCATGCTCGATGCCGAAGAGAACGACGACGACAGGGCTGCGCTGCGGACGATGATCGTGGCTCTGGGCGAGGCCGCCCGAACCGGCCTGGTCGACCCTCGCGATGTCGTCGCCGGGTTCGTAGACCTCCTGCTGGAGCTTCGGTCGTCCGCCCGACGTGACAGACGATTCGACGAGTCAGACCTGATACGAGAGAGACTCGCCGACCTGGGTATCGAGGTGCGCGACACCGGAGCCGGATCCGAATGGGAGCTGGCCTAGGGTCCGTCAGAATCCCGTTGGCTGGCCCTGCCATGGTGGTGGACGTTCCTCGACGAATTCGTCGACCGAGGGGCCTCCCAGCGCTTCCAGCCTGTTTCGGCCCAGAACGTAGGTGGCGACCAGAAGAGCGAGCAGGCCCGGCCATCCCGACACCACCCTCACGACCGCCAGCGCTTCGGTCTGGCCGCCCTGGAACAGCCACCATGTGACGGCTGTACGGACACCGAAATAGGCGACCCACAACACGGTGGCGGCGGTGTACGCGGGTCGGACCCGGGGGTGCCAGTACCAGTCGAGCGGCCACTGCCGCGTGACCCAACTCGCGTAGGCGGCGGCCGGCCGCTTCAGCACCAGCGACACGAGGAGGGCGACAGTCGTCATCGCCCCCGAGACGATCCCGGGCAGGAAGTATGTCTCGGCCCTTCCCGACCGAACGGCGAGGAGCGTGGCCGCGAGCGTCCCGATCACACCTGACAGGGCGTACCGGAGCTCGGCTCGCCTCGCCAGGCGCCACGCCACGATGACGAGCGCCGTGCCCATGGCTGTCCACGCCGCGGCCGTGACGCCGAACAGGGCATTGACGATGACGAAGACCAGCGGGGGGAGGATGCCGTCTGCGATCCCGCCGCGGCCGGCGACGAGCGATCTCAATTCTGAAAGGACTTCGGATAGCATCGCCATGGCCACGGCGAATGTAGACGAGGTCAAGGAGAAACAGGGAAATGGGCAGCGTGATCACGGGGTCCGGAATCGCCGTGCCGCCTCATCTCGTCACCAACCACGATCTCGCCCGGATCATGGACACCTCCGACGATTGGATCCGGTCGCGAACCGGCGTGGCCCAGAGACGTTTCGTGGAACCGGGGGTCGGGAGTTCGGATTTGGCGATCCAGGCGGGCCTCGCCGCCCTCGCCGACGCCGGTCTCGATCCCGGGGAGCTCGATCTCGTGGTCACCGCCACCATGACTCCCGACGTGCAAGCCCCCGGCATCGTGGGGAAGGTTCAGCACGGCCTCGGGGCGGGAGCGGTCGCCGGCTTCGACCTCCGCCAGCAGTGCAGCGGATTCCTGTATGGATTGGACCTGGCCGACGCATGGCTCACCTCCGGTCGAGGCAAGAGGGCGATCGTCATCGGCGCGGAAGTCCATGCCGGATACCTGCCGTGGGGCGAGACGTGGCCGATCGTCTTGGGAGCACCCGGGGAGAAGGCCGATCCGGAGGCCTACGCCCGCAACACGGCGCATCGGGCCTGGTCGGTGTTGTTCGGCGATGGCGCCGGAGCGATGGTGCTCGAAGCCTCGGACGCGCCGGGCGGCGTCCTCGGATCGCGCCTCAGGACTGCAGGCGAGCTCTCCGACTTGATCCGTGTTCCAGGAGTCGGTTTTTCACGGCGGCCCTACATCGACGCCGAACAGCTCGATGACGACGACCACCTTCCGGTCATGGACGGCGGCGGTCTCTACAAGAACGCGGTCAGGCTCATGCCGGAAGTGGTGCTCGAGGTGCTCGAGCAGTGCGACTTGACGGCCTCCGACGTCGACCTCGTCGTCGCCCACCAGGCCAACGAACGCATCCTGGCCGGTGTGCGTAAACAGCTCGGCACGGATGCCGCCACCGTCCCCTCCAACATCGCCGAGTGGGGAAACACGACGGCGGGGACGCTGCCGATCCTCTTCCACGAGCTGCGTCAGGAAGGGCGTGTGGAGCCCGGCATGCTGGTCTGCTTCGTGGCGTTTGGTGCGGGTGCCCATTGGGGTGCCGTGCTGTATCGGGTACCCGACTGATCGTCGAAATCCTGAGAGCGGTACCCTCGTTCCGTGCCCAGAATCCGCGCCGACAACATCGAGGCCCACAAGGCGCTCACCCGCCGCGAGATCCTCGACGCCGCCCACGATCTCATCGCCGAGGTCGGGTCGGCCGACATCGCCCTGGGCGACGTTGCGGCCGAGGTCGGTATCGGGCGCACAACCCTGTACGAGTATTTCCGGGACAAGGACGACCTGATCGCCGCCATGGTCGAGGAGCGGCTCCCGGAGGTCGTCCAAGACCTCATCAACCAGTCGGCCGCCGGCGACGTGAAAGAGCGGATCCGGGACCTCGCCGTCTCCACGGTCCAGTTCATCGTCGACGATCGGGTGCTCGGTCTCATCCTCCACCGCGAGCTGCCACGCCTGACCCAGGATGCCCAGGACCGCATCCGCGCCAGCCACCAGGACCTGGCGATGCACATGACCGGTTTGTACATGCAGGGGGTGCGGGAAGGGCGGTTCCGAGCGTTCGCCCCCGACATCGCCGGCCGGTTCATGAACGACGTGATCTTGTCCGCCGCCAAGATCCTCATCGTCGCCCCCGACCCGAACGCCCGGCTGGAAGAAGTCACCTCGTCGATGGTGGAGTTCCTCTTCGGAGGTTTCGAGGTCTGAGCCCTCGCTTCGCTCGGGCAGTCACCAGTCACCAGTCCCCAGAGTCCAGAAACCTGACCCTCGCCTCCTCGCTTCGCTCGGGCGGTCACCAGTCACCAGTCACCAGACTCCAGAAACCCGCCTCCTCGCCTCCTCGCCCCCTCGCTTCAGTCACCAGTCACCAGTCACCAGTCACCAGACTCCAGAAAC
>JAOUGY010000160.1 GCA_029865445.1 Acidimicrobiia bacterium
GATTGTGAGCGCTACGGCGACGACGGCGATGGTCATTCGCTGGTTCGATTTGCTTCTCATCTTTGCCTTCCTTGATTCGTTCTTTGGATCTGATCAGCCGTTCGACGCCGGCTCGCCGCGTCTGGTTCCCGGGGGCACTGAGTTCGATCCCTGGAGCCGGCGGTGAACGAATCTGCAGGTCAAGGCACCCGCAATCACCGCCCGTCCGGCTGATTGGCCTCAAGACTGTGGATCTGACGACCGGACGTCGCTCTTCGCCACCGCAGCGAGGCGCTCGAACTCACGGAGTGCCACCGGCAACTCGCGCCACCAACCCGACGCCTTCAGCGCTCCGTACATCAGTGCGACGGTGAGAGCAACCACGCCAGTAGCCGCCAGAACGATTGTCGGACGTGGAAGGCCGAGGGCATAGAAGTCGCGCAGTCCCGGGACAGCGAAGACGAGGAGGGAACCAACCGCCATCGCGGCAACGATCATCTTGCGAATCGGGGTCAATGGCCGGGCCACCATCAGGAGCACCGCCAGACCAACCGCGATCAGTGCAAGCGTTGTGGTCGCCTGCGAGGCATCGAGGGGCACGTTCTCGCTCCGAGCCATCCAGAAGACACCGAATCCGGCGAAGGCTGTCACTGCCCCGACGGGAGCACCGAAGCGGAGTACCCGCATCACGTAGCCGTGGGTCACCCTCGCCCAGGTTGGCTCGAGAGCCAGCCAGAAAGATGGCACGCCGATGGTCACCACCCCGATCACGGTGTAGTGCCGCGGCAGGAGCGGAAACGCCCAGCCGGCAATGCCGATCGCCCACGCCAGGAGAAACGCGTATACGGCCTTGGTGACATAGAGACTCGCTACCCGTTCGATGTTGCCGATCACCCGGCGCCCCTCATCGACGATCCTCGGCATCGACGCAAAGTCGCCGTCCACCAGAATCAGCGGCGCAACCGCCCGGACGGCGCCGGCTCCCGAACCCATCGCCACGCCGACGTCGGCGGCCTTGATCGCCAGCACGTCGTTCACTCCGTCACCCACCATCGCCACTGTGTGGTCGCGGCTCCGTAGCGACAGGATGAGCGATCGTTTCTGGTCCGGCGACACCCGTCCGAACACGGTGTTGGCGTCGGCGATCGCGCCCAGCTCGGACAGGTCGGTGGGGAGCTGGGAGCCGGCGACGACCCCTCCCACGATCCCCGCCTCGCGACCCACAGCCTCGACCGTGTGCGGGTCATCCCCTGAGATCACTTTCAGCGCGACGCCTTGTTGACTGAAGTAGTTGACGGTTTCGGCCGCATCGCCTCGGATCACGTCCCCGAGCACGACGATGGCCCTGGGTTCGAGACCCTCGGGCAGTCGATCTGTGAGCGTCCTGTGTGTCGATGACAGCATGACGACCCGGTGACCCGCCGACGCCTGCTCTGCGACGGCAGCGGCGGCCGGACCCGGCGGCGTTCCGATCGCATCCGGTGCGCCGAGGACCCAGGTCCCGTGGCCGAGGAATTCTGCGCCGCTCCACCGCCGGTCGGACCGGAACGGTACGGAGGTGGCCGCGGCCCAACCCGGTGGCGCCGGGAGGGCGTCGACGATCGCCCGAATCGTGGCGTTGGGATCCGGGTCGAGGTGAGCGAGCGCAGCGAGGGCGGGGGTGACGTCGTCCGATCCCAGGGTGACGACCTCACGCAGCGTGAAGGCGCCTTCGGTGATGGTTCCTGTCTTGTCGAAACACAACACATCGACCCTTGCGAGACCCTCGAGTGCGGCGAGTTGCTGAGTGAGCACTCGAAGCCTGGCGAGCCGCGCCACTCCCACCGCCAGCGCCACCGAGATGAGCAACACAAGGCCTTGAGGGACCATCCCCACGATCCCGGCGATCGCACCACGTGCGGCCTCGGTCCACGACCCTGCCGCCCCGAACTGGCTCCATATGAGGATGGCGGCGGTGGGCACGATGGCCCAACCAACCCAGCGCAGTATCTGATCAGTGCCCGTACGCAGCTCGGACGACACGAGCTCGAACCGGCGGGCCTCCCGCGTGATGCGCGCCGCGTACGCCTCATCCCCCACGCGAGTCGCTCTGACCGTCGCCGCGCCGGCCACCACGGCCGACCCCGAGAGACACCCATCACCGACCGCTTTGGCCACGGGATCGGATTCGCCGGTGAGGAGGGACTCGTCGATCTCCAGTCCGCTCTGCTCCTCGACGACGCCGTCGACGATCACTTGATCGCCTCGACCGACGCGGATCAGGTCGTCGACGACCACCTCCTCACATGGGATGCGGCTGATCCCACCAGCCCGGATCACTTCGACCGCCGGAGCAGCCGCGACCGCGAGACGATCCAGTGCGCGTTTCGAGCGCAGCTCCTGGACGATGCCGATGGCAGAGTTGATCACCATGACGAGTCCGAAGACGGCGTCTTGTATCGGGCCTATGACGGCTATCACCACGGTCAGAGTCCCCACCAACAAGTTGAACCTGGTGAGCAAGTTGGCGCGGATGATCTCTGTGACCGATCGAGACGTCGTGACGGTGATCCGGTTCGAACGTCCCGAGTCGAGGCGCTCAGCCACCTGTTCGTCGGTCAACCCGGTCACGCCAAGGCCAGCCGACGTCGAATCGGCCGGCGACGCCGTTTCGGCTCGAGTCGTGGGAAAGTCGAGGCGGTCGGACATGCCAGCTTCCACGCTCGGGAATCACGTCCCCGTCGCACAGAGCCAAAAGGACAATCCAGTCAATCGGGCAAACGCACCGCGGACATGTCAGTCATCGTCGCCTACAGCAACATGGCGACGAAGGGAGCCTGACCGGCTGCTTGGCGACCCACGATCAGGCCCATCATTGCGCCGTGGGCGCGTGGGCTCCTGTTTCGAGTTGATCTCTGATGGCGGCGAGACGGCGGTGGACTCGAGGGGCGAGCATGCGACCCAGGAGGCGGTCGAACGGCCGAAGCCACCCAACGGCGTGCATCCACTCCTGGTGCCGGAGGATCGCGCCTCCGTTCTCGGGCGCGATCGTATAGGTGATCTCTCCGTGCATGCTCCCACCCCGGAATCGCAGCGCAAGCAGGCGATCGGGTTCCACCGCCGTCGCCTCCGACCACATCGTCATCTGGCCTCCGAGGCCGAGCCGCACCACCTCCCGCCATCTGGTACCGACGGTCGTGGGCCCCGCCGGGATCTTGTCCATCGCCGCTACCGGCGACCCGGGCCCGGCCGCCGTCTCCTGGATGTCTGCCAGCATCGCGAACACCGCCGAAGGGGGCGCCGCGATCGATATCGATTCGTCGAATCTCATCGTGAACCTCCTCATCCATTCGAGACTCCACCCGTCCCGGTGAGGACCGTCATCACCCCTGTCAGATGACCCGACGAACCCCCGGGATCCGGGACAGGAGCCATGCCGCACCGAACGAGATCGCCACCCCAAGTGGCGCGACGATCAGGAACTTCACCTCAGGGGGCAGTCCGAGATGCTGCAACGAGAGTGCCAAGCCGACCAGGACCGGTGCCTGGAGGATGTAGGCGCCGTACGCAGCCCGTCCGGCGGCACGGCCCACAGGTGCGGCACGGGAGTGGTGGCGTTGGAAACGATCCAGCGCCCAGACTGCGAATCCCACCGAGACCAGACCCTCGCACACCGCAGTGACACCCGCCTGCCACGTCCAACCGCCTGCGTAGGGCTCGAACCGTTGATGATCGATCGCAAAGGCCGTGACGATCCCCGCCGCGCCAACCGATGCCGCCCACCCACACCATCTGCGCACCCGTACCGGCACCGAATCCAGCCAGCCGCGCTCGGCGGCGGTGGTCCCGAGGACGAAGAGGCCGAGACACTGTGGCCACTGCCACAGATGAAGCGAGAACTGCTGGAAGGAATCCAGCGGGAACTCGAGACGCACCAGGAATGTGCCAACGGTGACGGCCGCTGCGAGTCCGAACAGGAATGCCCCGAGCCTCGGGCCACTACGCATGCGTGCGGGCAACACGACACGGACGCCGGCGTAGGCGAATGAGAAGATCAGCAGCACGAACACGAACCACAGCGGCCCCGGATCGCGCTCGTCTGCCACCGCCGACAACCCATCCCACACCGACCCGGGAGCGCCTGACCCCGCCCACTCCACCAGCGGGAACACCACGAACAGGTACAGGACGAAGGGGATGCCGAACCGGAGCAGGCGATCGCGCATGAAGCGACCGATTCCTTTCCGTGCCAGCGATCGGGGAGTGAACAGCCCGGCGATGAGGAAGAAGAGCCCCATGGCGAACAACACCCCGAAGCTCACCAACAAGTTCGCGACGATGTTGAAGACCTCGTTGTCCGACGGCTCGCTGTACGCCCACGACCCCACCGCCCCATAGGCAACGAGCGCATGGCCCACGATCACCGCCATCACCAGTACGACTTTCAGGTTGTCGTAGGCGGCATTGCGCGGCTGGGTCGACCGTCCGGCCATACGGGGAGCGACTGCGGTGGTCATCGTCTCCCCTGCGGGCACCTCGCACCAGTTCCAATGTGCCCGATCCTCGCGTCGAGCGACATCATCCCTCGATCAGGCCGCCGCCCCAGACCATGCGTTCGACCGACGATGCGACCAGGGTCTCACAGGGTCTGCCGTCGAGGTCGGCGTCCATCCGGTCGGGCAGGTCCTCCATGAACCAGTAGAGCACCGCTCCGAAGTACTGCAGCGCCGGCGAGGTGATCTCGCCGTTCACCTCCAGGGCCGAGCCTTCCGCCAGGATGTCACGGCAGTACTGTCCACGATCGAGGTAGTCGAAGACGAACTCGACGTTGAGGATGGTGCGCAACAACCCGCTCTGGGCGAATGTCGTCTTCCCGGCGGAGTCGAGCACGAGCCCCGTGTAGACCGGATACTCACCTTCGTGCACCATCGGGTCGGGGACGCACTTGACCACAGCGCCCAGCCGTAGCGACGAGCCATGGGCAAGGGCGCACGTCCACGTCCCGCCGACTTCCCTCCCGAGCTCGCCGGCGATGGTGCCGAGAGTCACCGCCGGAAGGGTCGTGCTGGTCGGGAGCGGCTCCCCCCAGAACGCCTTCACATCACTCGACGGATAGACGGTCTCGCAGGGAATCGCGTTGGCATCGGCGTCCATCCTCGGCGGACGGCCCTCCCGGGTCCAATACGCCACGGCATCCACGTAGGAGTACCCCATCGACTTCAGGTCACGGCACAGCAAACCCGGAGCGATCTCGCCGATCGGCGGCAACGTCGTCGTTGTCGACGACGACGTGGTGCTGGTCGTCGAGGGCGCGGTCGTCGATGGCGGAACCGTCGTCGTCACCATCGTGGTGGTGGACATGGCCGGGACCGCGGGGGGCTCAGTGCCTCCGCCGGTCTCACCGCCCCCGCAAGCGGCGCCCACCACGATCACCGCGGCCAGTATCGAAAGTCGGCGCATACCTCACCTCCAACGCGCCTCCAGGATCATAATTCGCCGTCCGGGGGCGTCGCCGGAAGTGGCGGATGTCACCTTGAGCCCGGAGCGACCCTCCTCGATGAGCACGTATGGCGGCCACGCGGCGGGGTCAGCGGTTGGCGATGGCGAGAAGGGGTACTTCGCCGGGGGTCGAGGCCGAAGATCGAGGCGGAGTGCTCGAAGCGGTGTTGCCGCCTTCAGGCTTCGGCGCCGCATTCCATCTCGTGGATGGGGCCGGTGTATTCGCCCCGAAGTGGGTGGAGGTGCGATGCCCGGGTAGCACCGAGCGGATCGTGACCTACGACAAACCCGGTGTCGGGAACGCCGCGACCCGGACCGTCGAGTGCTACTACAAGGATCCCGCCGGCCTGGACGTTCATCTCATCGGCATTCTCCCGCCCGCATCTGGCTGACCGGCAGAGCGGTCGGTGATCGACTGAGCCGAGACGGAGGCACCACTAGTTCGTCAAGCGTCGGGTATTACCCCTAGGCGATGAGGGGCCTGTCCGGGGAACCATCGGTCTCCACGGTGCTGTTGGTGGGTGCGTGGAAGATCCCGATGGGGGTAGACCTCCTTGCGAAACGCGCCGCGAATCCCCGGTCATCAGATGGGGCCGGTCTCGTCAACCACCATCGAAACGCTCACTGGGCCGAAGGTGGAGTACCAATCGCCTACCCTGTGGCGGACAGCATCCCCGGTCTGTGGTTTTCAACCGCGTTTTCAACCCATCCCGCCCTCGTAGCTCAGGGGATAGAGCAACTGCCTCCTAAGCAGTAGGCCGCAGGTTCGAATCCTGCCGAGGGCGCCCTCCGCCATCCATCCATTCCGGCCCGGCAGACACGGCCGCGACCGCCCTAACCTCAGGCCTTCATGACCGAACCGTTCTACGAACCGCTGTCACACCTCGACTCGTCGTTCCTGGCGCTCGAAACCCGCACCACCCACATGCACGTGGCCGGCGTGGCCGTCTTCGAAGCCGGGCCGCTGAAACGTGGCGATGGTGGCATCGACATCGACCGAATCCGGGCCCACATCGACTCGAAGCTCCAGTACATCCCCCGCTACCGGCAACGCCTCGCCTACGTCCCCTACAACCGTGCTCCGGTGTGGATCGATGACGATTCGTTCAACTTCGACTACCACGTCCGGCACACCAGCCTCCCCCGGCCCGGTTCCGACGCTCAGCTCCGCAAGCTCGCCGGTCGCATCGTCGGCCAACAGCTCGACCGGTCCAAACCGCTGTGGGAGCTGTGGGTGGTGGAAGGCCTCGAAAACGACCGCTTCGCCATCATCGCCAAGATCCACCACTGCATGATCGACGGCATCTCGGGTGTCGACCTCACCACGATCCTCATGAACGTGATCCCCACGTCAGAGGTCGAGAGTTCACCCGAGTGGCACCCCAGACCCGCACCAAACGGCACCCAGCTGGCCATCTCGGAGATGGCACGGTCCGCCCGCCGCACCATCGATGCCCTCACCTCGGCAGGCGACCTGGTGTCGTCCAGCAAGGAGTTGCTGGGCCAGACCACCCACAAACTCACCGCCGCCGCCAACTCGCTCCGGTCGGGCTGGCTGGTACCGGTCGACAAGACGCCTCTCAACCCCGAGATCGGACCCAATCGTCGCTTCGACTGGACCGAGACCCCGCTCGAACAGGTGAAACACGTCAAGAACGCCCTTGGGGGGACCGTCAACGACGTGGTGCTGGCCGCCGTCGCCGGGGCGGTGCGGCATTTCCTCGAGGTGGAACGTGACTTCTCGACCGCCGGACTCGACTTCCGCGTGATGGCACCCGTGAGCGTCCGCAAACCTTCGGAACGAGGGACACTCGGCAACCAGGTGGCGATGTGGCTTGTCAGACTTCCGGTCGGCGAAGCCGATCCCATCGCACGCCTCCGCGCCGTCCAGGCGGAGACGAAGCGCCTGAAAGCGACCGACCAGGCGCTGGGAGCCTCGACGCTCGTAGACCTGTCCAAAGGCACGCCGCTGCCGCTCTTGTCGCTCGCCACGCGGGTCGCATCATCGGGATTGCGACCCTTCAACATGACCGTCACCAACGTACCCGGACCCCAATTCCCGATGTACCTGTTGGAATCCAAGATGCTCGCCAACTTCCCCATCGTGCCCTTGTGGGCCCACCACGGGATGGGCATTGCCTTGTTCTCGTACGACGGACGCCTGCTGTGGGGCATCCACGCCGACTACGACGCCCTCGTCGACAGCGAGGCGTTCATCGGGTCCATCCACCACTCCATGGCGACCCTCGTCAACGCTGCCGATGCAGCAGGCGGCTGACAGCCCACGCCCACCCACCGCCATCGCCCTCGCCGGCGCCGTGGGAATCTCGTTCTCGGCGATCCTGTACCGACTGTCCGAAGCTTCGGCCGAAACCGGAGGCTTCGTCCGGATGGTGGTCGCCGTGCCCGCCCTCGCCGCCATCTGGTGGTCGCGGCGACGCCACGATCACCGGACTCGGAACGAGCGGGTCATGGCCGGCGCCGCGGGCGTGTTCCTCGGGATCGATGTGGTCGTGTGGCAACTCGCAATCGACCAAATCGGCGCTGGTCTCGCAACGCTCATCGTCAATTCTCAGGCGGTGATCGTGCCCCTCGTCACGTGGGGGTTGTTTCGCGAGCACCCGGGTCGGCGGGCGCTACTCGCGATGCCCGTGGTCATGGCCGGACTGGCCATGGTGACGGGGCTCGGGACCGAGGGGACATATGGGGACAATCCTGTGCTCGGCGTGGTGCTCGGAGTGGTCGCGGCCGCGTTCTACTCGGGCTTTCTGATCGTGTTCCGCAGGTCCGCCCGTTCCCTCGCCCCGGCGGTTGGACCGCTCCTGGATGCCAGCGTCGCCGCGATGTTGACCATCGGAGCGTACGGTCTCGCATCTGGGGGACTCGACCTCAGCCCGTCCCCGGCCACACTGGGATGGCTCGTCCTGCTCGGGCTCGGCCCCCAAGTCGTCGGTTGGCTCGCCATCAGCCATGCGCTCCCACGGCTGTCGGCGGCCGTGACGTCGTTCGCGATCCTGCT
>JAOUGY010000483.1 GCA_029865445.1 Acidimicrobiia bacterium
TCATCCACCGAGACCCGTTGCCGAGCGATCACGGCGCTCGTGGGGGGTCGCAAGGGGGTCCCCCCCCTGCTCACAATCCCAGTCCGAACAACGTGAAAACCTCAACTTGCCCTATAGCAACGGGGTCTGGGTGCCGACGTTGATCTTGTGGCAGCAATACCGAGTGAGGGTTGGCTTCAGGCAACTCGTTCGCGTGGTAGAGGGATGGTCGTCGTAGCCGCGCTCACGGGGCTCGCCGCGCTCGTGTTGTTCGACGGCTCGCTCTGGGTGCTGGACGTCACCGTTCTTGCGCAAGCGATCGCCACGTTATCGGCGGGTGTCCTCATCGTCCGCCGGACGCGCACCCAATCCCGGCTGGTCCGGCACGGCTGGCTCCTGATCGGTTCGGCGTTCGTGACGGCAGCGGTGGGAATGGTGGTCGCCGGGGCCGTCGGCATGTTCTCGGACTCGATTGCCCGCTTCGGCTGGTGGGACTTGATCTTCCAGGCGAGTTTCGTGATGGGGATCGTCGGGATCACCCAGCTGCCACACGGCGGTGGCACCAAGAACCATCGCCTTCAGACGGTCTTCGACGGATTCATCGGGGGACTGTCGATCGCCTTGCTGTTGTGGGTCGCGTTCGTGGCAGAGATCGTCGCCGCCTTTCCAAGCGGAACCTTCGAGGGCACTATCGCTCGCACCTATCCGATCCTCGACCTGACCATCCTCGTAGCCGCCATCACCGTGGCGGTACGCCGTGCGGCCGTCAGGTTCGACCCCCGCATGCTCATCCTGTCCGCGGGATTGGCCATTCAGGCGCTCGTGGACCTCGTGTACCTCGACGCCACCCGCGTGGACCCGTTCTTGGCCGGCAACTCGGAACGACTCGTGATCGGGATGGCGACGGTGGCCGTCGCCGCCTACTACGCGGTGGCGGTGATGCCGGAAACGCCGGTGGAAGCCCGGATCAGCAAAGACCGCGCTCCGTTTGCCATCACAGCCTTCCCGTACGTGATGGTCTCGAGCCTGATCGCGGTGCTCGGAATGGAGGCCGCGCTCGACGCCGAGCTGGTCCCCCGTGAGTACAGCTTCGTCTTCTTCATCGGTGTGGCTGCGGTGATCGTGATGCTCGTGATACGGCAAGCTGTCGCGATCCGGGAGAACCGGGTGATGCTCGACGTACAGCGCAGCGAACTGGTGGCCGCCATCTCCCACGAGGTCAGGACGCCGCTGTCTGCGGTGCTCGCCTCGCTCGAGCTGCTCGAGGGGTACGGGCCAGACCTGCCCGAGGAAGAACAGTCGGAACTCGCAGCAATCGCTCTCGAGCAAACCCGCTACATGGCGCGGATGGTGGAGGACATGGTGCTCCTGGCCCGCAACAGAGGCAGCGGGTTGAAACTACGCCTACGGGTGGTCCCGCTCGCAGAGTTGATCTCACAGGCGATCACTGACACATCGATGGGCGACATCGAGGTAGCGGGCCCAACCGACCTCATCCTGAAAGGCGACCCCGATCGACTCCGCCAGGCGATCGGCAACTACCTCACCAATGCCGTCCGCTACGGCGGATCTCGGTGCCAGATCTGGGTGTCCCACGTCGGTGAGCAGGCGGTCGTCGAGGTTCACGACAACGGGCCCGGAGTCCCGTTTCGGTTCCGGGAAGTCATCTGGGACCACTTCGAACGGGGTTCACACCGTCTCAATTCGCAGGTCCAGGGCTCAGGAATCGGCCTGGCCGTAGTCGCGGCCATCGCCACGGCCCATGGCGGTTCCGTCGAATACCGGAAGTCCGAGAAGCTGGGCGGCGCCTGCTTCTCGATCGTGCTGCCACTGGCCGGCTGACTCACACGCCGTCGGACGCCATGCCGTGTTGGGACGACAGCCCTGACAGCCGCACAGCCATCTCTCGAGCGAGAGGAGCGTCGAGGTCGATCACCGATACCCTGTGGTTTCCCGGACCCGCGGTGTCGAGAGACAGCGTGGCAAGGCCGAGTCGGCGCTGGAACGGTGAAGTGCGCACGACGGTCGATTGCACCTTGGAAGTCGGAACGAGCCATGTGCGACGTGTGAGCACGCCAGAGCGGGCGACGACGAGATTCTGGTCGACCCGGTATCCGATCGCCCGGTACCGCGCCTTCGCCCACAGCCATGCGCAGGCGAGCCCGGGTACGAGCACGAGGCCATACCCAAACTCCACCAGGGCGGCCGCAGTCGAAATCAATACGACAAACACGGCGATGCGGAGGAAACCTCTGCGAATCGCAAGGCGGTTCACCGACGCCAGCGGCGATTCCGCCACGTCGGGCGTCTGAAGCACCCTTCGCACGATCGACGGTACGTCACCGTCTCTCAGGATGGGGGCGACCACCCCCGAACCGGTATCGGTGCTCGCTGCCACGGAGCCGGCCGAGTCTGCAACCACAGAGGCCCGCCTCGTCAGGCGTCTCAAGATCGGCCGTTCTATGCGGACCGCCTGAACCCGGGCAATCGGAATCACACCGGTGGCGCGAGTGAGGAGTCCGTGCTCCCGCCGCAGATCCCCGCCGTCCTCGGT
>JAOUGY010000161.1 GCA_029865445.1 Acidimicrobiia bacterium
GTACCACCAGACCTTTTCGGTGATCACAGAAACGCTCCTATGTTGGCCGACAGCAGCATGCGGCCTTCCGTCGACACGACGGCGCCTGCCAGACCTCGGTCCTCGATGTACGCGATCGCTCGATCAACGCCCGACAAGGCGGCCGCCTTCGCCACCGCCTCGGCGATCCACGCCTCGCCCGCCAGCACCGTTGCCGAGGCGACGTCGGTGACCGCAGGCGAGCCGGTGCGGGGATCGATGATGTGTGTTGATCGGCCGTCGGGCGTCGTCCACCGCCGATGTGAAGGCGTGGTGGTGGCTACGGCACCATCGGCGATGTGGATTGTCACGATGCTTCTCTCCTCGTCGAACGGATCCTCGATTGCCACGTCCCAACCACGGGCACCTGGCGCTCTGCCGGCGACCCTCAGGTCTCCACCGACGTTCACGAGCGCTCCGGCGGCGCCCGCCTTCATCAACTCATCGGTCACGAGGTCCGCGGCCAGGCCCTTCCCGATCCCACCCGGGTCGATGCGAACACCGTCGGGCAGCTTCGGGTGGGTCGGGTCGACGCCGGCCAAACCAGGCGATGGATGGTTGGCAGCAGTGACGGTTCCCGCACCCAAGGTGCGCGACCTGTCATAACCCGCCGCCACCATCGCCTCCAGCACTGTGGGGTCGAAGAGCCCATCCGTCATCTCCCAGCCTCGCAGGCAGCACTGGATGAGACGCACGGTGGACGGGCTGGGGGTGCATTCCTCGCCACGATTGAGCCGGTTCATCTCGCTGTCGTCGAGGAATCGACTCCACAGTCGTTCCAGTTCGGCGACTCGGGAGGCCGCACGATCGTGAGCGTCTTCGGGGCCTCCGACGACCACGACGTGGACCGTGGACCCCATGGCGCCGAACATCGATTCACTTGCTTCCATTGCTCTTCGTGGTGGGTGCAGGGGCGGGCGCTCCCACCGGAGCGCTGACGGTGCCGCCCCCACGGCTCGGGGCCGCAAGGTGAACGACTTTGGTCTCTACGTTGATCGGCACGACGACGATGGGGACAGGCGCCATGGTCGTGGGCGTCGCCGGAATGGCCTGGGCCAGTTGCATGATGGTTGGAGAGACCGCAGGTCCCTCGGGTACCGGAGCTTCGATGGAGGCCACCTCCGCCCGAGCCATGGTCGCGACCAGCGCCAGGGTCAGAGTGGCGCCGGCACCGGCGACAGCGATCCGAGAAGCCTCCGCCGCGTGGCGTCTGCGAACCGGCTTGGCGACCTCCTGCGCAGGCGGCAAGGGCAGTGGCTGCGTAGGAGTTCCCCCGCCAGCCGGCTCGTGTGCAGGAGTCCCTCCACGACGTTCCTGGAGGCGTCGGATCCGCTCGGCGCGGGCGTCGTCGGTATTCATCGTCTCCAGGGTCGTCGTGGTGTTCAGAGTCTTCGTCGTCTCCAGATCCTGATCCATCGGGTTCGACGATGGTGATTGAGTGCCTCCGCGTCGTTCCTGGAGGCGTCGGATCCGCTCGGCCCGAGCTTCCTCGTCAATCGTCATCGTCTCCACCGTCGTGGTCGTCGTCCTCGTGGTCGTCGTCGTGATCGTCGTCGGAGTCGTGGTCGTCCTCGTGGTCGTCGTCGTCCTCGTGGTCGTCGTCCTCGTATGAGTCGTCGTCATCGTCGTGGTCGGTCGAGGAGGTGGACGAGCCTGGTGTGCTGGTGGATGTCGATGGGTCGGTGGAGGACGGATCCTGGGTCACGATCGTCTCCTCCTCCGAAACCTCGACGTCGACCTGATCGCCGTCCACCGATGCTTCGAACTTCACCTCGCGACCGTTCTGGGAGAACATGATCTCCAAATGAGATCCGGTGTCGACCACTTCGTAGGTCCACGAGCCGACGTCGGCCGAGTCCACCGAGAGCTGGTCGTCGGATCGGGCGATGGTCACGATGCCGACCTCGGGGATCTGATATGCGATCAAATCCGGTCCGGCCTCGGTCGTTGTCGAGGTACCCGGCACTGTCGGCTGGGTCGCCACCGTCTCCGAGACGGCGGAGAGTTCGCCGAGCTGGTCGGACGAATTGACGATGCCGAGGTTGGCGCCGAGAGCGGTCGCACCGGCCAGCAGTACGCCGGCGATGGAGGCCGCTGAGGCGATGGCCGTCTTGTGCTTCATGTCTACTCCGATTCCTTGCTGACTGTCCTCAACGTATCGACACGATCTCCGATGGTCGGAAGGAGCAGGCAAAGGAAAGGTAAAGATCGGCGGGAGTGGTGATACGGCATGCGAAGCTGGACCCATGCGGCTCCTCATCGTCGAAGACGATCCCTCGATCGCCGAACCCCTCGTCAGTGGGCTCGAACGTCAGGGTTACGCGGTCACCTGGGTGAAGACCGGCGTCGACGCGCTCAACGCCCCCGAGCACGACCTCGTGCTCCTGGACCTCGGTCTCCCCGACTTGGACGGACAGGTCGTGTGTCGCCGGCTCAGAGAACGCTCCACCGTCCCGATCGTCGTCGTCACGGCCCGGTCCGACGAGCTCGACCGGGTCACCCTGCTGGAATTGGGCGCTGATGACTACGTGGTGAAACCGTACGGGTTCCGTGAACTCGTGGCCCGGATTCGGGCGGTCTTGCGGCGGACTGCCCGAGACGATGTCGGGGAGGACCCGACCGGGCGTTTGGAGGTGGGCAATCTGACGATCGACCAGCGAACCCGCGGTGTGAAGGTCGGTGACGCAGAGCTCTTCTTGACTCCCAAGGAGTACGACTTGTTGCTGCTCCTTGCCGAGGACGCCGGCGCGGTCTTCACCCGCGATCAGATCCTGCGCGCAGTCTGGGATGAGAACTGGTGGGGATCCACCAAGACGCTCGACGTCCACGTCGCCTCTCTCCGCAAGAAACTCGGTGATCCGTCGTTGATCGAAACGGTGCGAGGCGTGGGATATCGGATGCGCTCATGACCCGGCGGCTCATCGTCAGCTATCTCAGCGTGACCGTCTTCGTGCTCATCGTGCTCGAAATCCCGCTGGGGGTGTTCGTCGCTTCGCTTCAGCGCGAACGGCTGGAAGCGGATCTCCAACGTGATGCGATGGTGCTGGCCACCATCTACGAGGACGCCCTCGACAACAACGCCCCGTACAGCTTCGAACCCGCCGAGGATTATGCGGAGCGAACCGGTGGCCGGGTCGTCGTGACCGACGCCGCCGGCATCTCCATCGTCGACACCGAGGCGCCGCTCAACCGTGATTTCTCCACCCGGGGCGAGGTAGCTGCCGCCCTCGCCGGCCTCAGCGAGCGCCCCGCCACGCGCTTCTCCGAGACGCTGGGTCGAGAGATCCTCTACGTCGCGGTGCCGGTGGCTTCAGGCGGTGTCGTGCACGGGGCGGTGAGGATCACATTCGACCCGGAGGCGGTCAACGCGTCCGTGCGCGGGTACTGGCGAGGGCTGGCTGCGATCGGCGGGGTGGTGCTGGCGGCGGTCGCCCTGATCGGGTGGATCATCGCCCGGTCGGTCACGAAACCATTGACCGCCATGCACGATGCGGCGGTGGCGGCGGGTGCCGGCGATCTCTCGGTTCGGATCGATCCAGGCGAGGCCCCGCCCGAGGTCGCCGACCTCGCACGGGCCTTCAATTCGATGGCCGGCCGCCTGCAGGCGTCGATGGAGCGACAACGCGCTTTCGTGGCCGACGCATCGCACGAGCTCCGGACGCCGCTCACGGCCCTCCGTCTCCGCCTCGAGAACATCGACGCCGGGCTCGTCGGCGGGTCCGATGATGTGGCCGCCGCGATCGCCGAGACCGAGCGTCTCGCCGAACTGGTCGGTCAACTGCTCGTGATAGCCCGGACCGAAGGTCATACGATGCCCGTCGGACCCGTGAACCTATCGGCGGTCGTGGGCGCTCGGGCCGAGTTGTGGGCGGCGCTCGCCGAAGAGCGGAACGTGGCCGTCACCACGGACGTCCAGGCCTCGGTGGAGGTGATGGCAGTCGACGGCGGTGTCGACCAGATCCTCGACAATCTCCTCTCCAATGCCATCGCCGTCAGCCCCGCAGGTACCACGATCGAGGTGGTCGTTCGATCCGGCGCGGGCAGCGCCGAGATCGAGGTGGCCGACCGGGGCCCCGGACTGGCGGAAGAGGCCCGCGAGCGAGCGTTCGACCGCTTCTGGCGGGGCGACGCGTCGAAGGAGGGAACGGGGCTCGGGCTCGCCATCGTCCGGGACCTTGCCGTCGCGTCGGGCGGTTCGGCGGCGCTCCATGCCCGTCCCGGGGGCGGCCTCCGGGCCGTGGTCACCCTCCGAGCGTCGGGCGCATAGCCCACTAGTGCTCCGCCGCGGAAATACCGTGCGTGTATCGCCGAGCACTCGGCGTCATCTGGCAAGGACCTCCGACGCAGCCGCACTCGGCTCGTTCGGCGAGGAGGAGGACGCCGCCAGGGGCGTCGAGAGCCTGCGAGATATGTGCGGGATTTCTGCGGCGGTGCACTAGGCCGTGATCTTGTCGGCGATGAGGGGAACGGGGGAAGGGGCGGTCTGTGTGATCTCCCATGCGCCGTCGATGACCCGCAACGCCTCCTGGAGCCGCGCGGTGTGACGATACGACAGGGTGGCGAGGGGTTGACCGACCGCTACCCGATCCCCGGGCTTGGCGTGGAGTGTGATCCCCACGCCAGGATCGATCGTGTCCTCTTTGCGTTCCCGGCCCGCTCCCAGCCGCATGCCGGCGACGCCGATCTTGAGTGAGTCGCAACCCGACAGGAAGCCATCGGTGTCCGCCGCGATCTCATGTGATTTTGGAGCCGACGGCAGCAAACTCCTGTCCTCGATGACTCGGGGATCTCCGTCCTGCGCCTCGATGACCTTGGCAAACAGTTCGATGGCGGCCCCCGAGGTCCTGGTCGCCTCGAGCCGCACTCGGGCGTCTGCGGTGTCCTTCGAGACTCCGCCCAGCACGAGCATCTCCGCGCCCAGCGCCAGGGTCACCTCGACCAGGTCGGCCGGGCCCCCTCCTTCGAGGACGTCCAACGACTCGCGGATCTCGTTGGCGTTGCCGATCTCGAGACCCAGCGGGGCGTCCATCGATGTCAGGAGAGCCACCGTCTCGACACCATTCGCCGCTCCGATACCCACCATCGTCGTCGCGAGTTCGCGGGCCCGCTCGATCTCCTTCATGAAAGCTCCCGACCCGAACTTCACGTCCAATACCAGCCCGTTCAACCCTTCTGCGAGCTTCTTCGACATGATCGAAGAGCTGATGAGGGGGATCGATGGGACGGTCCCGGTGGCGTCCCGGAGCGCGTACAGCTTGCGGTCTGCGGGCACGAGCGTCTCGGATTGACCGGCGAGCACGAGGCCGCACGACTCGAGAACACTCCGAAAGCGGGCGGGATCGAGCCCGGTGGTGAACCCCGGAATCGACTCGAGTTTGTCGAGGGTTCCCCCGGTGTGCCCGAGCCCGCGCCCCGACATCATCGGAATCGCCACGCCGCATGCGGCGACCATGGGACCGAGCGGGATCGACACCTTGTCACCCACGCCGCCGGTTGAGTGCTTGTCGACCTTCGGGATGGGAATGTCCGAGAAGTCGAGAACTTCGCCGGAGTGCAGCATCGATCGGGTCCAGGCCGCCAGCTCGGCGTCGTCGAGTCCGTTCAGGAACACGGCCATCGCCATCGCCGCCATCTGGTAGTCCGTCACCGACCCTCCGGTGTAGCCCCGGATCAGCCATGCGATCTCGTCGTCGGTCAGCCGGCCACGGTCGCGCTTTCGTTCGATGAGCTCGGTTGCAGTAGGCACGTCAACGATCGTACCCAAACCCGGAACCGCGACGGCACCGTCGCCGTCAAACCGGTAGAACAGGAGGTAACGATGGGCAAGCGTACGCTCATCCTGGCAACGGCATTGATCGTCGCCGCCTGCGGCACCACCGTGGCGGCCAGTACCGGAGAATCCACGCAGATGTCGAACACGATCGCGGTATCGGGAACGGGTGACGTGATGGGTGTCCCCGACACCCTCGTCGTAGACCTCGGGGTCTCGGTCCTCGAGCCCACCGTCTCCGCCGCCACCGCCAAGGCGGCCCAACTCGCCGAAGGCATGTT
This sequence comes from Acidimicrobiia bacterium, assembly GCA_029865445.1. GTDB lineage: Bacteria > Actinomycetota > Acidimicrobiia > Spongiisociales > ZC4RG35 > JAOUGY01. Next base: position 6,070 of record JAOUGY010000161.1, read on the forward strand.
GAAGGCGCTCTCGGCCGCCGGGGTCGACGAGAAGGACATCCAGACAGCCAACTACTCGATCTACCCCGAATACGACTACTCACAGTCGGCGCAACGACTGCTCGGCTACCGGGTGATGAACACGGTGAGCGTCAAGGTGCGGGAAGTGGAGCGCGCCGGTGACGTGATCGATGCCGCCACCAAAGCCGGCGGCGAATCGGCGGTGGTCAACGGGATCCGGTTCGACATCGAAGACGATGGTGAGCTCGTGACCGCCGCCCGTGAGGCTGCGTGGGCCGACGCCAAGGCCAAGGCCGAACAGCTCGCCGATCTCGCCGGTGTTGCGCTGGGCCAGGCGGTCAAGATCACCGAAACGTTCTCTCCGGCACCGAGCCAGGCCCTTTACGCCCGGGCAGAGCTCGCAGCCGATGGTGGCGGCACGCCGATCCAACCAGGCGAACAGCAGGTGTCGGTGACCGTTACGGTCGAGTTCCAGATTGGTTGACCTTCCTGCCCCGACGTCCGCGGGTCCAGGCCCGGTAGCCTAGGCCCGTGGACAACAGTTCAGATCTCATCTCCAAGGCCCAGGAGTGGATTGCCGGTGATCCGGATCCGGCGACCCGGGCCGAGTTGCAGGACCTCGTCGACCGGGGCGACCTCGACGAAATCGCCGATCGCATGGCGGGCACGCTCGAGTTCGGCACCGCCGGTCTTCGAGGCAAGGTGGAAGCCGGCTCGAACCGGATGAACCGGGCCGTCGTGATCCGAGCCACGTGGGGGCTGGCCCGCCACGTTCTCGAGACGAGCGGTACCGATCGCGGCCCTGTGGTCGTGGGCCGTGATGCCCGTCTTTCGAGTCCCCGGTTCCTCGAGGACACCGTTGGTGTTCTCGTGGCTGCCGGGCTGGCCGTGACGGTGATCGATGGCCCGGCGCCGACGCCCGTTGTTGCTTTCCTGGCAAAGGAGACGGGCGCGGTGGCAGCTGTGATCATCACCGCCAGTCACAACCCGCCCGCCGACAACGGGTACAAGGCGTACGCCTCGAAGGCCGTCCAGATCGTGCCGCCCGACGACACGTCCATCGCGGGGTGGATCGACCAGGCCCCTGCTGCAGTCGACGTCCCGCTCGTCGAAGACCCCCTGTCACATCCTCTCGCCACCGTGGTGGGGAGCGAGGTTTTCGACTCCTACATGTCGGCGGTGCTCGAGGCGGTGCCGGCAAGGGAGAGCGGCGGAGATCTCGAGATCGTGTACTCGGCGATGCATGGCGTCGGTGGTGACACGCTCACTGCCCTGTTTGCCAGGGCGGGATTCCATCGGCTGGTCCCCGTTCCCGACCAGTTCGACCCTGACGGCCGGTTCCCCACCGTTGCGTTCCCCAATCCGGAGGAGCCGGGGGCGATGGATCTGTCGAATTCCCTTGCCGCCGAAATCGACGCCGACCTCGTCATTGCCAACGACCCAGACGCCGACCGCTTGGCCGTGAGCCTTCCCATCGACGGGGGCTGGCGCCAGCTCTCCGGCAACCAGATCGGTGTGCTCCTTGCGGACTTCTTGCTCGAGTACACCGACTCCACCGACCCGCTCGTGATCCAGAGCATCGTCTCGTCGCCGATGCTCGCCTCGGTCGCTCGCGCCCACGGTGCCAAATACGATCGAACGCTCACCGGCTTCAAGTGGATCTGCAACGCCGCCCTCGATCGGGCGGAGGCCGGCGACGGCGAGTTCGTCTTCGGATACGAAGAGGCCCTCGGCTATTCGGTCGGGCGGACCGTCCGCGACAAGGACGGCATCAGTGCCGCGCTGGCCTTCAGCGTCATGGCGTCGCAAGCTCAGTCGGCAGGCGGGACGGTCTGGGACCGGTTGGGCGCCCTCTATGCCCGTCATGGCTTGTGGGTGAGCACCCAGAAGAGCGTCGTCCGCGAGGGTGCTGCCGGCGCCGAGGAGATCGCGGCCGCCATGGTTCGACTGGCCGACCATCATCCCGACAGCCTTGCCGGTATCGACGTGACCGCGGTCAATGACTATCGAACCGGAGCCGAAACACGACCGCGCTGGCTCGGTGCGACCGCCCTGGTGGAGTTCGTGCTCGGGGATTCCGGTCGGGCGTTGATCCGGCCCAGCGGTACCGAACCCAAGATCAAGATCTATGTGGATCTCCGGGGCGACGCCGGGAACGACTGGATGGCGGCCGAGGAGGGTCTCCTGGAGACGGCTGCGGCCGTTGCATCCGATCTGGCCGGGTTCTCCGGTTTCTGAGTATCGGCTCGCCTCCGGAGGTACGACTCGACCTCGGCGTCAGGAGCGCGACTCACGTTGGCGGACCACCAGGGTGCGCCCGCGAAGGATCCATCCTTCGGTTTGGAGGAGAGAGCGCTGCTCGTCCGCCGCCGGAGAAACGAGTCGCCAT
>JAOUGY010000162.1 GCA_029865445.1 Acidimicrobiia bacterium
TCTGTGTGGTGGAGATCCACCCGGACACCGGTGAGATCGAGATCCTGAAGTACGTCTCACTGGATGACATCGGCACGGTCATCAACCCGATCATCACAGAAGGCCAGATCATCGCCGGGGTCAGTCACGGCTTGACTCACGCCCTCTTCGAGGAGGTGCGCTTCGACGAGTCGGGGTCCCTGCTTACCGGCAACTGGACCACCTACCGGATCCCTGCGATCTCCGACGCCTTCGACTTCGACATCGCCCGTACGGAGACACCCACACCGCTCAACCCGCTCGGCATGAAGGGTGTCGGGGAACCCGGGACGACGGGTGCCACCCCGGCCGTGGCCAATGCAGTGATGGACGCCGTGGCGAGGTTCGGCATCACCGACGCCGACCTGCCGATGCCGTACACGCCTCACAAGGTGTGGGCCGTTCTGAGGAGCAAGGCATGACGGTGCGTGTCGACGGCGAGGATCTCGTTCCGGAGGTCGAGCCCCGGGTGGTTCTCGCCGAGTGGTTGCGATCGATCGGCAAAACGGGCGTTCACGTCGGTTGCGACACGTCGAACTGTGGGGCGTGCACCGTGCTGGTGGACGGCCGAGCCGTCAAGTCGTGCACGATGTTCACGGTGCAGGCCGAGGGTCGTGTTGTGGAGACGATCCACGGCTTGACCCCGGATGACGGGTTGTCCCAGATCCAGGAGAGCTTCTCGGCCGAACACGGGACACAGTGCGGCTTCTGCACGCCCGGATTCATCGTGGCGACCACCGCGCTGCTCGCCGGCAACCCCAATCCGAGTAGGGATGAGATAGTCGAGGGCCTCGAAGGCAACATCTGCCGTTGCACCGGCTACGTCGGCATCATCAGAGCCGTCGAACACGCCGCCGCCGCACTCCGAGGCGAACCGATCGAACCCCGGGCCGGCGCCGCCCACGACACGCCACTCACCTGACGACTCACCAGCCCTCAATTCGCTTTGTTCACAAGGAAATCTCGGCCGCGAACGCCTGGAGGTGCGGGGTGGGTTCAACCCCAATGTCGGTTGCCAGAACCCTACGGAGCCTGGAGTACTCGTGAATCGCCTCCGCAGCCATTCCGACCGATCGGAGCGCGGTCATCAGAAACTCGACGATGTCTTCACGATAGGGGTGCTCGACCCGAAGCGAGCGAAGCTCCGCTATGACGCCGGACGCTTGCCCACAGGCGATCCCTGCACGAGCACGTTCGACCTGGGCATGGACGCGGTGCTCCACCAACCGGACGATCTCCGGCCTCAAAGCCTCGACGTCTTCGAATCCCGAATACGGGTCACCGCGGAACAGACCCAGCGCACGACTCAACCCATCGAACGCCGCGCCAGGATCTTGCGGACCGCGCTCAACCGACTCGCGAACGAGTCGGTCGAACTCGAGCGAGTCCAGCAGATACGGACCCGCCCGGAAGAAGTAGCCGTTGTGAGCCGACGAGATCGAGTCACCGAGAACTCTTCTGAGGTTGCTGACGTAGGTGTGAACGACGCGATGGCTGGCGTCGCGTGATGACTCGCCGTACAAATTGAGAACGAGCGCGTCCCGAGTGACGACGCGACCTGCGCCGGCAGCGATGAGACTGAGAACCATCCGCTGTTTGGGACCCCCGATAGGTATGGAGTTGAACCCGATGGTGGCATCGACCGGTCCAAGCACACGGATCATCGGCGGCTCACCCGACCGGAGGTACGGACCTACCGGACAAGCCCGGCATGGACTCTGCCCTTCTCCGAACCTCGCTTCTTCTTGCTCCGCGTGTTCATCCATCCGGGAAACGTACGAGTTGTCGCCTGAGAACACATCGGACAGGCTCCCTATAGCCGTGCCTATTTGCGATCGGTCGAATCAAGCCAGCCCAAGCGATGCGCCACGCCGGCAGCCTCGACCCGCCGTTCCACCCCTAGCTTTGCGATGATGTTCGACACGTGGGCGCCGGCCGTCTTTGGACTGATGAACAACGCCTCACCGATCTCGCGGTTCGTCATCCCGGAAGCCACCAATCGCAGAACCTCCATTTCGCGCCCGGTCAACGGGAGGTCCGGAGTAGGCCGTCGCGACAGGCCCGCTCTCGACCCGAGCGCTTCGAGTTGGTCGATGAGGACCACCGCACCCATCGAGCGTGCGTCTTCCAACCCTCTCTCCCACACGGCTCGCGCTTCAGATCGCTCGCCTCGGATCATCAGTGCCTCCGCCAGACGTAGGCGGGCATAGGTCGCGCGAAGCATTGACCCCGCGTCATCGAATTCGGCCATCGCCCGTTCCCAAGGTCCCGATGGGGAACCATCGAGGCGACTCATCTCGGCAAGCCGGTATGCCTGCAACGCGTTGGCGAGAAAAGGCTCGAGCTTGAGAGTCGACAACTCCTCGTGCACGGCGTCAACCAGCTCCGGGTCCCCCGGGTCGACACCAGCACGGATGGCAAGCGCCGCCTCGACGAAAGGCAATGGATAGCTGAAGGCCCATTCGGCCCGATCCACCGCCATGAGTTTTCGAGCAGCGCCAAAGACATCTCCTCGCGCCAACGCAATCAACGCCTCCAGGTCGGTGAGCACCACCGTGTTCGACAAATCCTCACGAATGTCCAGAACGACCGTGTCGAGGGCTCTGACACTCGCCTCCGCTTCGGTATGTCGGCCGCTCAGGTGATCCCACTCAGCGACAGCCGCGTCGACCAGAAAGCGCATGCGACCCTCCAGCCGAGTCGTACGCGCAGCTCGAAAGAGTTCTTCTGCGCGCTCCCAAGCTCCGGTCTCGATGTATGCAGCGGCCGTCAACGCTTGAAGGACGGCGTGTTGGGCAACGAAGCCACGCGAAAGCGCACGCGGGATAAGTCTCTCCCCCCATTCACACGCCTCGCGCAATCGGAACCAACCCCTCAAATCGATCACGATCATGGAGGAAATGAATGGCCATGTTGGGTCGCTGGCCGCTTCGGCAGCAGAAAGTGCCGATATCCACCTTTCTGGGCTGTGGCCATCATCGGGTCCCGACGCCGCCATCGCCAGGCGCGCGACCGCCACGGCACGCGAGTCCCTGCATTCTTCCGCGAGTCGAGTCGCCCTGTCCGCCATTACCCGCAATGCCGCCACCTGTTCGACTGTCTCGGTTTCCCACATACGGATCATCACGCTTCCGGCCAAGACACGCGCTTCGAGCGCGGGCGGGGTGGAGTCGTCGAGGAGATCGAGGGCCCGGTCAAACGCCGACCGCGACTCGGCCGACTGCGATTGCCGGAAGTTCAGCCAACCGAGCAGGTCGAGAGACTCGATCTCTCGATCGCGTCCACCACGGGCAATCGTGAGTGCCCGCTCCGCGTATTCGATCCCTTTCGAATAGTCGCCCAGGGCGTCGCAGCAGCGAGCGCTCCACACCAACAAGGAAAACAGCCCCTCCTCGTCGGTTTCGTTTGGCGTGCTTGCGAGCGCAAGCTCCAGCATGGTGAGCGTGTCAGCCATCGCATTCGCGCCGTATGCCAGCTTGGCCGCAATCAAGGCGAACTCACGGGCTTTCGAGTCGACGCCGGCGGCGTGCCAGTGCGCGGCAACCTCGGCAGCGTCGCTACCGGGAGCCGCCACCAATGCCTCGGCGATACGTTGGCGCCAAGCTCGCCTTTCCGCACCCAACATCTGCTCACTCCACGCTTCTGCGAATCGTGCGTGCCGAAAGTCGAACAGCGAATCGAAGTCCACGAGCACCGCCTTCGACCGCGCCTGCGACGCTCCTGCTATGACATCATCCATCGATACGCCGAGGATCTCCCGCGCCAGGTCGAGGTTGGTGGGGCGCGCTCGCACAGCGATGAGATCGACCAGTTCCTTCGCGATCCCGTCGAGACGTGAAACTCGGTCGTTGAGAATGTCGACCGCGTGACCCATCACCGGCGCGAGGCCCTCCGTTTCCCTTCTGACCGCTTCCTCGAGGAGAAGCGGGACACGACCCGTGTGCTCGAGAACAGCGTCGACGCCAGCGCTGAGACCCCCCATGAGCGCCACGAACTCCTTCGCTTCTGGCGATGTGAACGGTCCCAGTGTCACACGGACCGAGTGCGGGAGCCGAGTGGCGTCAGAGATGAGCCTCGCAACGGGCAAAATCCCCGCTGCCTCATCGTCTCTGACGGTGATGGCAATCACCAACCGCGGTATCGCCGCCACCCCCATGATGGTGAGCAGTTCAAGCGACGCGTCATCTGACCAGTGAAGGTCCTCGATGACCATGAGGCCCGGCCTCTCCCTGACCCAATCTTCACATCCCGACAGCATGGCGTCGAAGAGTGCCGCCTTGGGCAAAGCCGCCGTACCGGTGAATCCGCGAAGCGCTTCAGCGGGTACCAGTTGTCGAATCGCGGGGAGCACCGCGCCATAGGGAACATCGCTTGCGGCCCTTGTGGCACCGCCACGAAGCACACCCATACCACTCGATTCGGCGACTTCGCACGCCTCAGAGATGAGGGTGGTCTTTCCTACGCCCGCCTCGCCCAAGATCACGAGAAAGCGCGCAGACACCTCTGCGGCATCCAGGCATTCCCGAATGCTCGCCCGCTCGGGGTGCCGTCCCACGATCATCGTCACGGTCTCATCGAGTCTGCCACATGGCTGGCGGCGGCGACTGGTCGACGGGAGGCTCAGCGGCCGGAGTGCTGCCGTTTCTTGGTGGCGGCCCAGGAGCAGATCATGCAGGTGGTGAGGTCGTGACGGAGTGCCGGACAGTGCTCGCGGCCGAAGTAGATGATCTGAAGATGGCGACGGTTCCAGGTCTCTTTGGCGAATACGGCTTTGAGGTCCCGCTCGGTCTTCTCGACGGTGGTGTCGTTGGATAGGCCCCAGCGCCCCGCCAAACGGTGGATGTGGGTATCGACAGGGAATGCGGGCACGCCGAACGCCTGTGCCATCACCACACTGGCCGTCTTGTGACCCACACCCGCCAGGGATTCGAGAAAGTCCCAATCGGGGATCACCTCACCCCCGGCGTCGAGGATCTGATTGGCCGCGTTCCAGAGATTGCGAGCCTTCGTGGGTGCGAGTCCTATCTCACGGATGATCTCGAGGATCCGCCCTTCCCCCAGAGCGGCCATCTTGGCCGGTGTGTGGGCCAAGGCGAACAGCGCGGGTGTGACCTCGTTGACCTTCTTGTCGGTGGTTTGAGCCGACAACGCCACGGCCACCAGCAGCGTGTACGGGTCGACGTGGTCGAGGGGTATGGGCTGCGTCGGGTAGAGATCGTCGAGGATCTCGCCGATCCTCTGCGCCTTTTCGATCCGTCTCACGGCCACGGAGGCTAACTCCCCGCTCAAAGCTCTACTTTTTTGCCATTGCAGAAACTGACTTTCTCCTCCATTTGAAATAGTCTCCGCGCTTCACTTCCAGGAGACAGTCAATGCTCGTGCTCGCCGCCGAGGGCGGATACCAGGAATTCACGTTGGGAAGCGCCGAGTGGATGTGGCTGTTCGCCTCAGCCGGTACGGCGCTCATCGCCATCGTCGTCGGCTTCGTCCTCGCCCGGAAGGTCTTGGCGGAGGACCAGGGCACCGAGACCATGCGCCAGATCGCGGCGGCGATCCAAGAAGGTGCCATGGCGTACCTCAAGCGCCAGTTCCGGACGATCGCGCTCATCCTCGTGCCCCTCGTGGTGATCGTGTTTGCGACAAGTACCGCGGTACTCGAACCCGGCGGCTCGACGGCTCTCTCTTTGGTCGAGTCGGGGACCTATCGGACCATCGCCTTCATCGCCGGATGTCTCCTCTCGGGTCTGACCGGGTTCATCGGAATGGGCCTGGCGGTACGCGGCAACGTCCGAACGGCGGCGGCTGCCAGGGGCGGATCGCTCCCTGCTGCGCTGGAGGTGGCATTCAGGACCGGCGGTGTCGCCGGCATGTTCACCGTCGGACTCGGCCTGCTCGGCGCCACTGCGATCATCATGGTGTTCCAGAACACGAGCTCTGCGATCCTCGTCGGATTCGGATTCGGTGGATCACTGCTGGCGTTGTTCCTCCGAGTCGGAGGCGGCATCTTCACCAAGGCCGCCGACGTCGGCGCTGACCTCGTCGGGAAGGTCGAACAGGGCATCCCCGAGGACGACCCGCGCAATCCTGCGACCATCGCCGACAACGTCGGCGACAACGTCGGGGACTGTGCCGGCATGGCCGCAGACCTGTTCGAATCGTACGAAGTGACGCTCGTCGCTTCGATCATCCTCGGCGTGGCTGCCTTCTCGTCTATCGGCGCCAATCCGGCATTGGGTCTGGTGTTCCCGGTGATCGTCCGCGCCATCGGCGTGCTCGCCTCGATCGTGGGGGTGTTCCGCGTCCGGGCGACGGAAACCGACACCTCCGCTCTGGCACCAATCAACCGGGGATTCCTCACCGCGGGAATCCTCACCGTCGTTGGGACCCTCGGCGTCTCGCTGTTCTACGTCGGAAACGACAACGCCAATGAGGGCTGGAAGGTCTTCGGCGCCGTAGTCGCGGGGCTGATCCTGGCCCAGGTCGTCAGCCGTATGACCGAGTACTTCACGTCGACCGAGGACACACCCGTCCAGGAGATCGCCCACGCGACCCGAACCGGCCCTGCGACCACCGTGCTCTCCGGAATCTCGTCGGGGCTCGAATCGTCGGTGTGGGCCGTCATCGCCATCGCCGGAGCTCTTGGCGTGGCACTCGCGCTGGGAGGCGGAAATCTCCAGTTCTCGCTCTATTTGGTGGCGCTCACCGGCATGGGAATGCTCGCCACCACCGGTGTCGTGGTCTCCGAGGACACGTTTGGTCCCGTAGCCGACAACGCGGCCGGAATCGCAGAGATGTCGGGAGAATTCCACGGCGACGCCCAGCGAGTCATGGTGTCCCTGGATGCCGTCGGCAACACGACCAAGGCCGTGACGAAGGGATTCGCGATCGGTTCGGCTGTGATCGCCGCTGTGGCGCTGTTCGCGTCTTTCATCGAGACCATCGCGGCCGAACTCGGTCTCGACCTCACAGGCAGCCAGATGTTCTCGGCACCCGAGACCTCCATCAACGTCGCCGATCCCCGCACATTCATCGGACTTCTCCTCGGAGGTTCGGTGGCGTTCATGTTCTCGGCACTCGCCATCCGCGCCGTGGGACGGACTGCCGGTGTCGTAGTCGACGAGGTGAGACGTCAGTTCGCGGACGGTGCCATCATGCGCGGCGAGCGACGCCCCGACTACGGGCCCGTGATCGACATCTGCACGAAGGCCTCGCTGCGGGAACTCGCCACACCGGCGCTCTTGGCCGTTTTGACGCCGGTGATCGTGGGCTTCGGGATCGGATATGCGGCGCTCGGCGGGTTCCTGGCGGCGGCGATCCTCACCGGACAGCTGATGGCCAACTTTCTCTCGAACGCCGGCGGTGCATGGGACAACGCCAAGAAGTACATCGAGGACGGCCACTACGGTGGCAAGGGATCGGAGAGTCACAAAGCGGCTGTGATCGGTGACACCGTCGGCGATCCGTTCAAGGACACGGCCGGCCCGGCCCTCAACCCGCTGATCAAGGTCATGAACCTCGTCTCACTCCTCGTGCTGCCCGCCGTCATCGCCGCCCGCGACTCGCCGGCGGTCCGGCTGACTGTGACCGGTGTTGCGGTGGTGGTTCTTGGGGTCGCTATCGCCTACTCGAAGCGAGCAGTCTCGTCCTACGAGGTGACAGATCCGGAACCCGCGATCGCAACTGCCTGACCTGTTGCTCACCGAAGCGGGAAGAAGACGGGGACCGTGAGCGCCGTGGCGATCGCGGCGACCACGGTCAAAGGAGCCCCCACGCGGGCGAAGTCCGAGAACCGGTAGCCGCCCATGCCGTACACCATCGTGTTCGTCTGATAACCGATCGGTGTCAGGAATGAACACGAGGCACCGATGAGGATGGCGACCGCCAGGGCTCGCATGTTCACTACGGTGGTCGCGGCCGCGGTCTGAGCGACCGGAAACACGAGAATCGCCGCGGCGTTGTTGGACAGCAACTCAGTGGCGATCATCGTCGCCAGCAGGACACCCACGAGCACGCCCAAGTCGCCGTATCCGCCGAAGGCTGAGATGAGTCCCGACGCCACCACCTCGTCGAGGCCGCTGGCATCGACGGCTTCGCCTAGTCCAAAGCTGAGGGCAACGAGAAGCACGGTGTTCACGTCGACGGCTTCGCGAGCCTCGCCGACGGTGAGGACACCGCTGGCTACGACCGCCAGGGCCGCTATCAGCGCGGCCTGGGGAAGACCCACGAGCTCGGTGGCGGAGGCAACCACCAATCCGATGAGCAACCACCGAACGATGCCTGCCTTCTCGCGGCGAACCGGTACCGATCCGTCGAAGGGCGACACGAGAGCAAACCCTTCACGATCTCGCCACCTTCGGGCAAACCCTGGCCCGGCCACGAGCACCAGAACGTCGCCCAGTCGCAATGTCACGTCGCCGAGTTTCCC
>JAOUGY010000163.1 GCA_029865445.1 Acidimicrobiia bacterium
TGTTGAGTTACGACAACGGTGGTGAGGTGCTCCGCTTTGATCCCACCTCGGGGCGAGTCGACCGGCGTGTCCAGCTCGGAGGCGCACCCTGGCATCGTGCGGCGTGGTTCGCCGACAAACTGTGGGTCAGTAACGACCGGGGCGAGCTCCTCGAGATCTCACCCTCTGGCGAGATCGTGAACACGATCTCCGGCGAGTTGAAGGGTGAGGGATTGGGGTATCTCTGGGTGAACGATCCTGCCACCGGCCTCATCTCGAGCCTCTCGGCCGATGGAACTCGTGGTGAATTCGAGATACCGACCCGCTCTGGTGGAGAGACTGCCGACGGCTGGGGCGTCCGCGAAGTGGTCGAGGCGGACGGCCTTCTCTTCCTCATGGATGACCTTTACCCGTTTGGAACGAACCTGAGCGTCTTCGACCCGGTCACCGGTGAGTTCCGATCATTCGGTTCCCTCACGTTTGGTCTGCTGGACATGGCTTCGTATGACGGCGCGCTGTGGGTCACCTCGCATACGGACCACCAGGTCTTGAAAGTCGATCCGAGTACCGGCGAGGTGACTCGATACCCGATGCCGGGAAAGGCAGGTGGGCTGGTGGTGGCAGAGGGGTCCCTGTGGGTGAGCCTTTACCACCCGGGCGCCCTCGTGCGGGTCGACCCTTCAGCCGGGCTCCTCCAGGGGGCGCCGATCGTCGCCGACGATTGGAACCGGTATCCCCACCGCCTGCTCTGTACCGGTCCTGCGGATCATGCGGGACCCACCGTCATTCTCGAACCCTACGACTGGATCGACTACGGATCGTGGTCGGTGGTCCAAGCCCAGCTGAATCAGGCGGGATACCTGGTTTGCGTCAATGGGTATGTGGAGGGTGAGGCGACTCCCCAGAAACGGGCCGCCGACTTGGCAGAAGCACTCGCCGCCTCCGGGATCCTGGGGCCATATGTGCTGGTTGCCAATGGGGACGGTGTCCATCCCCTCCGGCTGTTCGCCGATGGCCGGAACGACATCGCAGGTGTCGTACTGGTCGATCCGATGCCGGTCGGATTCCCGGCCTTCCTCGATGCCACCTTGGACGATGCGGGGCACCCGGCTTGGACAGACCTGTCGGCGGACCTGTCGGCGTCCCTCGGCGACCTGGGCGACGTGCCGCTGACGGTGATCGGTCAAGACCCGCAGGCAGTGTTCCTCAGCGACCGTGCGATCGCCGGCTTCGGGGACGAGAAGGCTCATGCAATCAACACCTTCTGGCAACAAGGGCTCGAGTTCTACTCCGGCCTCGCACCCGGCTCTGTCGCCGTCGTCGCCGAAGGGACGGGGATGAACATGGTGGTGTGGGACCGCCCAGACCTGGTGGTGAACGCCGTGACCGACATCCTCGCCCGGGGTTGACTGCTAGAGCCGGCGCGCACCGGTGATGCACCGCTGATGACGGGGGAACCGGCTGCGACGCTCGTGCGCTCGTCGTGCGGACCAAACCGACAGGGTCACAACGGGTAGGACCATTCGCCACGATCTGTTGGGGCCTTGGTTAGCGTTGCCTGGCAGTTGTCGAAGTCATCGACCTTGGGTGAGAGGAGGCGGCGTTGGCACATCCGATGGCAGACATCCTCGGTGACTATCAAGGGTTTGCGGCGCAACAGCGAGACAGGCTCGCCCAGCGCGGCATCGACATTGCCCGATATAGCCTCAGCCACCTCGCCTACCGCGTCCCCGAGTGGGATCAGTATCTGCATGTGCGGGAACTCCTCGAGCGCCACTCGTTCGCCAACCGGGAGAACGTCTGGAACGGTCGGCCGATCTCCTTGATCGTCCCCGCCGAGCCTCTCGAGGTTCTTGGCGACAAGGTCGTTCCGCTGATCGAGCTCATCCCGCCCGTACACCAACGCATCTACAAGATGGGTTTGGAGCACCTCGGCGTCGTCGTTGGTGAGTCCTTCGATGCGTTCGTCGAGGCACACAAGCCTGTGCTGACCGGACAGCAGTTCCAGGGCCCGAACAGCACACCCGACCCCGTGTACATCCTGTTCGAGGACTTCACTCACGTGAAGTTCTACCGGCTCTCGCTGAGGGAGTCGGTTGAAATCTATGACGGCCCGTTCGACGAGGGTTTCCGTCACGTCGAATGGACACCCCAGCGACTGGTCACGGCCACCGGCCCCAACCCGCTACCGCGATGACCGGATCAAGGGCCGGGCATGCCGTTGGTCTGGTGTGCCTCAGGGCGGACCAACCGACGATCCGGAACGCGAAGGTGCCACCAGGTTCGTTCGTACCGATCAACGCACTTGGGCGGCCTGTCTGCCCGCGAGCCGTCCGAAGATGAGCGCTTGGCCCACCGCAGCCCCGGAGTGATAGCTGGCTCCGTGGAACCCGCCGATCGCCTCCCCGGCCGCGTAGAGCCCCGGGATGTGGCCGTTTTGTGTGAGGACTCGCATGCCGTCGTCGATCGCCAGTCCGGCATAGGTGGCGAGGAAGTGGCTCTTGGCCTCGTAGGCGTAGAAGGGCGGGGTCTCGATCCGCACCGGCACGCCGATGTTGGCCGACAGGTGGCTGCGACCGAACTCGGGGTCGGTGCCGGCGTCGACGAAGCCGTTGTATCGATCCACCGACTCGCGCAGCTGTTGGCGTGGGACGTGCATACGGTCGGCGAGGTCTTCGATCGTGTCCGCCTTGACCAGGAGGCGGATCCTCGACTCGTCGAGACCCGACACCACGTTCTCGGGGGGGATGGCGGACGAGGCGTTCCTGGTGTTCTGGACCGCCCGGTCGAAGATCGGCTGGTCGAAGACCATGAATCCGACACCGTCGGTCTGGTCGATGGAAGCCATCCCGATGTCCTTGTAGGGGATGGACTCGTTCACGAAGCGGCGACCCTGCCGGTTGACGATGATCGCCCCCAGGTAGAAGACGAGGCAGATCTCGGTGGCGCCGTCCCCGGTGACATGCAGCTCGTAGCTGGGTTTGACGTACTCCATGTCCCGGAAGAAGGCACCCAACGGCTCCGCCATGCGCAGCGCATCGCCGGTGTGTCCGACCCCGGTTGTCGCCGCCATTCCGATGAAGCGCCGATCGATGGCCGCCAGACGCTCGGGGGAGCGGGCGAACCCACCGGTGGCGAGCACCACCCCGCCGTGGGCCCGGACCCGGGTGTCGTTCATCCGGTCCCGGAGCTCGATGCCGATCACCTGCCCGTCGCTGTCGGTGACGAGTCCGGTGACCGAGCAGTGGAAGAGGACGGTAGCTCCACGCCGCTCCGCCTGGCGCTTGAGGATCCTCACCATGTCGAGCGGGTCTGAGAAGTGGCCTCGGGGACGGCTCATGCCGGCGGCGGCGGTCGCATACTCCGCCCACTGCACCCCCATGTCCGTCAACCAGTGGTAGGTGTCCAGCTGATGGTCGGCGTACGTGCGCACCAGGCTCGGGATGTTCTTGCCTCCGCCCACCGCCACGAGATCCCGGTACAACAGCTCGCTCGAATCGTCGATCCCCAGCCGCTCCTGCACGTCGGTCCCGGCGAACGCCACCATGCCCACGTTGATGGCGGTCGAGGACTCCCAGATCTTGCCCTGCTTCTCGAAGACGACTGTTCTCGCCCCGGCCTCGGCAGCTTCGATGGCCGCCGCCAACCCTGCCCCACCGGCGCCGGCGATCACCACGTCGAACTCGGCGTCCCACCTGTCTTCGGTCATCACAGCTCTCCTGGTCAAGGCCGTCGTACCCTATCAAGGGGGGTCAGGTGCTCCCGTCCTCGGCGCCTTCGCCCGGACTTCGGTAGTTTCGCGAGCGGGCGGCCGCAATGGGCGGTGCCGCAAAGCCTGTGGACACTAGCGTCCGCGGGGATCGCGGTCCGGGCGCAGTAGGTGGCGAGCTGTTCGAGATTGGTGGCCCAATCTCTGATGCGTGTCCCTTCGGAGGGCTCCCTCCGTTCAGCCATCGGCAAGTCCTCTGACGGCATGACGGATCCGCCAGGAAGTACCATTTTGGGCGGTGAGGCAGCTGTGACGAACTTGACGGTCGAGCAGCAGATAGATCTCCTTCGACCCGGCGTCCGAATCGGGTTGGCTCGGCGTCTCCACGTATGGATGATGGCCCTCGCAGCGGTGCTAGGGCTCGTTGGCCTCGTCGTGTGGAACCCCATTCCGATCATGATCGGTGCGTTCCTGGGCATCGTCGGTTTCGCCGAGCGCCGCGCCGGCCCGAATCTCGATGCAGCAGTCCGAGCCTTCGACGAAGACGCTCCGACGAGGGGGCATGCCTCCATCACGATCGTGAGCGGGGACCTCGACGACCATTATCACGTACTCCTTCGGGAGGAAAGCCGGCCTGACTCCGAGTACGAGTTCATCCCCCAGGGGTGGCGGCCGGTGGCGGGATCGTATGGGGCCCAGATCTGGCGGGATCGAGTCACTGGTGTGCCCGTGCTGGCCACAGTCGAGCATGGTGTGCTCATCCCGCGCGGTCGGGTGTGATGTCGCAGGGTCACGGTGAGCCCGGTCATCGGCATCCCTGGATGAAGCCCTGACGATCAGACCGGTCCTCGAGCCCGGACCGCCGACGAGCAGAATTCCGATCACGGTCTCCACGTTCCGGGAGGGTCCGGCCGGGTCGCCGTTCGGAGGCGGGCTGCGGCCGTGTCACCTCTGTGTTTGGGGGACGGTCGAGTTCGCAAACGAGGTGCCAACAGGATGCAAACAGCGGTGAGTGATGGTGGGTCCACGGCGCCGAACCAGAGGGGTTCGGAGCGAGGACGGAGGAGAGAACCATGTTGCATCCGATCAACGGCATTCACACCGACACGGCGTTGGATGTGGCCCGTTCCGAGCATCGTCGTCGGATCGAGCGAGCCGAGAACCACCGGCTGGTCGCCGGTCTTGATACCGACCGGTCCGTGCGGCAGGGACGGTTTGGTCGACTGGCCGGGTTTGCCAAGACTGCCCGCCCGGTTGTGGCGAGCGTGGCGGCGGTGATGGTTGTTGGCTCAGTGCTTTCCACCGCCACTCCCGCTGAGGCGAATCCGTGTGAGAGCACCGACTTCGCAGGCGCCCACTCGTGGTGTGTGTCCTATGAGTCGACCAGCGTGGAAGCAGCTGTCGGGGTGGCAGGTTCGGAGCGGCCGTGGCTGTTGCGACTCGATCCGGCAGACCGGGAAGCGGTACTGGCAGCCGAGACCGACCAGATCGTGGCCCGGGGATGGCGGGTGCTCTGAATCGCTCCCCGGGGAGGGGGTGCGCAGGGGTCCCGGCCCGTCTGGGTCGAGACCCCTTCGTGCAATGTTTGCGCGGGTATCGGCGTCGTCGGTGTCGGGTTGAGAGCAGCGTGTTGGACGAATGTTGGAACCGGTGCGACGGGGCATTCAGGAGGGGCCGGTGTGGAGCAGAGTCTGCTGGGTCCGGTCGAGCTGAAGCTAAAGGGCACCCCGCTGCTCGCTTCTGTAGCGGGCGCTGCTGGCGCGTCTGGCGCTTGAGGATGGCGATGTGGTGTCGGTCGAGCGGCTGTTCTAAACCGCCGTCAACGCACCCTGACTGTCGAACCCCGCTGACACGCACACCCCAGAACGCAGACTGGGGGTCGGAATCGGGCATCTCCCTGAGCGTGTGAGATCGGCAACTCGTGCGGCACCGAATCGGTCGGACGGCATACCCCTTCCTTGATGCCGCAGATCCTGCACTCGGCGCACTGCCTCTACCACTGCTAGAAGAGTGGTCACAGCCCTTGCGCGACGGTTCTGCCTGCCATGGCCCGAATATCGGTGCTTGCCCTACGGCGGCCCCAGAGTGATAGCCGGCTTCGCGGAACCCGCCGATCACCTCCCCGGCCGTACACCGGCCCTCGATGTGGCAATCCGGTGTCAGCACCGTCGATCGCCAATCCGATGCGAGTGGCGAGGAAGCGGCTCTTGGCTTCGTAGGCGTAGCAGGGCGGCGTCTCGATCCTCAGCTGGGTGCGGATGCTGGCCGGGAGGTGGCTACGGCCAAAGTCGGAGTCGGTGCCGGCGGCGACGAAGTCGTTGGACCGCGATCGCCTCGAGTCGGGTGGTGGTGGATGCGCCTTGGTTCGAGGAGGTGTGTATCACCCGGGCGCGGAATGCGCGAGGACGCCCCCGAGGAAGGCGGCGCAGGTGCTGGCGGCGGCACTGGCATTGTGGGGCGACACCGTTCCCGGCGGAGACGTTGTTTCCCCGTGAACCGCTGCACGAGCGGCTGACCACACAGCTCCAGGGGAGAGCGAGGACGCGGTTCGCCGAGGGCGCTGCCTCCACGGTCGACCGTGCCTGGAGAAGGTCGCCGGCCGGTTCTGAGGTCTTCGGGGGCTCTCTGTACGGGAATCGCACTGCCAACAGGTCGCAAACAGGATGCAAACACCGGTGGGCGATGCTGGGTCTAGGACTTCGAACCAAACGGGTTCGGGGCGAGGACGAAGGAGAGAGCCATGTTGCATCCGATCAATGGTCTCAACGCCGACACGGCGCTGGGTATGGCCCGTGCCGAGCATCGGCACCGGATCGAGCGTGCCGAGAAGCGCCGGTTGATCGCACGAGTCGCCACCGAAGACGGCTCGGCGGCGCGTCGGGCAACGGCGTGGAACCGGCTGGCCGATCACATCAAAACCGCTCGGCCGGCCGCCCCTTTGATGGCCCTGGTTCGCATGACCATGCTGCTGGTGCTGATGATGGTGGGCTGGCTGTTGGCGGCCCCGGCGCAAGCGAGCCAGATTCCGGGATATGCGACTGCCGAGACGATCACCCAGGCAGGCGTGACTTCGTTTTCGGCCGCTTCGGAAATCGCCGGATTCCTGTACCAGACCTTCACACCCGAGCATGCCGGTGAGATCGTGAGCATCGCGCTTGCTCCCGCAAGGTGTCCTGGCCCCGCCTGCACGGGGAGCTTCGATGCGCAGTTCTGGATCCTCGACGGCGGTCCCACGGGGACTGCGTTGACGTCGGGCCAGTCGGTTCTGTGGACCGTCCAGGGACCTGTGTGCGCTTTTGACAGTCCCTGCGGACTGCAGACGGTGGTGCTCACCAGCCCCGTGGGAGTGCAGGCCGGACACCAGTACACCATCAAGGTCGAGAGCGTCAGCGTGCAGGGGTTCTGGTACGCATCCGGCGATCCCTATCCCGGTGGCTCGCGGTGGTACCTGAACCAGCTTGTGAGCGTACCCGCCCCGGCGGCTGGCACTGACATGACGTTCGAGGTAGTGATCGAGGCGCCCGACAGCGACGGCGACGGCGTGGTCGACGACCAGGATGCCTTCCCGGACGATGCCACGCGGGCGGTGTCGTGTGAGGCGGGATCGTTTGGGGCGTTCTCGTGTGAGCCGGCCCCGCCGGGAACCTTCGTGAACATGGCGGGTCAGTTGTCGGCGACGAACTGCCCGGCGGGTAGATATCAGCCGGATTCGGGTCAGACGTCGTGCCTGCTGGCCGATCCCGGGTATTACGTGCCCGTGGCGGGAGCGATTGCGCAGTTCCTCTGCCCGGTCGGCAGCACCTCTGAGGCGGGTGCGGTGGAGTGCTATCGGATCAACACGGCTCCGACGGCTGATGTGGGCGGCCCGTATCTGGGTGCCGTCAACACCGCAGTTGGGTTCGACGGGTCGGGTTCGACCGATCTGGAGAACGATGCTCTGAGCTATGCCTGGGACTTCGGCGATGGTTACACCGGTGCCGGCGTGAATCCGGCGCATGCGTACGCCGGGGCGGGCATCTACGACGTGTGCCTCACCGTCTCCGACGGCGACCTCGGTTCGGAGCAGGCGTGCACGATCACCGTGGTCTATGACCCGTCGGCGGGGTTCGTGACCGGTGGTGGTTGGATCGATTCGCCCGAGGGTGCCTACCCGGCCGATCCCTCGCTGGCGGGCAGGGCCACGTTCGGGTTCGTCTCGAAGTACAAGAAGGGTGCGTCGGTTCCGACCGGGAACACAGAGTTCCAGTTCAAGGCCGGTGCGTTCAACTTCCACTCCGACACCTATGAGTGGCTGGTGGTGAATCAGGGCGGGACGAACGCCCAGTTCAAGGGCAGCGGAACGGTCAACGGCGGCTCGGAGGTCCACAAGTTCATGATCTGGGCAGGCGACGGATCGCCCGACACGTTCCGGATCCGGATCTGGACCGAGAACGCCGGCATCGAGAACGTTGTCTACGACAACGGCACCGGCCAGTCGCTGGGCGGCGGCAGCATCGTGATCCACACCGCCAAGAAGTGATCGATCGAGCGGTGGGGTGGCCGGACGGAACCGACCGCCCCACCGCTCCCCTTGCGGCCGTAGAGCCGGTCCCCGGTGGCGGGCGTGCGCTGCGGCCCCGCCGCCTCCTTTGGTGGATGTTCCCCCGGAGTTTTGGCGTCGTCGGTGAGGGGTTGAAAGTAGCGTGTGGCGATGACGGGAGGGACCATGGGCGTCGATGCGAGCGGCGTTGAGTTGGGGTTGTTGGGTCCGGTG
>JAOUGY010000484.1 GCA_029865445.1 Acidimicrobiia bacterium
CGGTCGGCGTACGTCTGTCCGGTGCCACGGGATACGAAGGCCACGATCCCGAGAAGAAGGGCGAAGCCTCCGAGACCACCCCACATGAACCAATCGGGCCCGGGCGCCGCCGGCGTCAGCCCCACGAGATAGGCGCTCAGATGGGCGATCTCGTCTTCGGTGAGCGGTTGGTCGACGAAGATGGGCTGCATGGTGGGTGAGGCCGGGGCAGCCAGCCAAGCTGTGAGACCTGCCGCACCTCCGAGCCGCGCTCCCACGTCCGTGAGGTCGGGCCCCAGTCCCGCTCCACCTTGCGAGTACGAGCCCGCTGCGTGACAGCCAATGCACGTACCACCGCCCGCCGACAGCCGGGTCGAACCTGTGAACAGAGCCTCACCGATCGACGGGTCGCCGGACACCGGGCCTGCGGGCACGGTTGTCGCCGGTGTCGGCTCGGCCCCGGCAATTCCTGTCACGTACGAGACGACGGCGGCGATCTGATCGTCGGACAGTGTTGTGACGGCGGGCATGACCGCGTCGAAGGCGACACCGTTCACGTCGATCGGGCCCGACAGCCCGTTGCGGATCACGTCTTCGACGTAGGTCGCATCTGCTGCGTTGGGGTTGCCCGCCAGCGGCGGGAAAGCGCCGGGCACACCCGACCCATCGGGTTGGTGACACGACGCGCACGCCTGCTGGTAGTCGGCGGCGCCGTCTGCTGTCTGCCCGAATGCCGGAGCGGCCGACACCGCCACCAGCAGCAGCGTCAGGGCAAACAGTCCGCAGCGACGGCCAACGAGGTATGCCGGAGCCGGTCGAGCAGTGCGTCCCTGGCCGGACTCCACGCCTCGTGCAGTGCGCATTGATCCGAGCCCGGGCACGGGCCACCTCGGAGGGCGCACACGCCCGTCTCGGTGGGCCCCTCGATCGATTCGATCAGATCGAGCATCGACACGGAATGAAGATCGACCTCGAGTTCGTAGCCACCGGTGGGGCCCGGGATCGAGCGCACCCATCCGGCCTGGACGAGAGGCGCCAGCACCTGGGCCATGAAAGCCTGACTCGTTCCGGCGATCTTCGCCAACTCCGATCCCTTCGCCCGGCCGACCCGACCCAGCCGGCACATGGCGCGGACCGCCAGGTCGCTCTTTCGTGTCACTTCCAGTCGCATGTGCGTTTCCCCGCATGATCCTCAGCACGGCTTCTCAGCCCCCCGTCGTGCATAGAACCACCAGTTGATGACGATGTTGAGGGCGTAGAAGACAGCGATACCGATGAAGAACCCGGTGGGTCTCCCCGTGGCCCCGATGACCGCTCCGATGATCGCCGAGAAGATGAAAGGCCCGTAGGCGGCGATCGCCGCCGTCCAGCCCAGCACACCCGACGCCTGCCGTGGCGGGAAGATCATCGGCATCTGTTTGTAGGTGGAGGCATTGCCGATTCCCGAGAACAAGAAGATCCCGAGCATGAAGCCCACGAACATCCCGAACTGATCGAGGCTGGTCGGGTCGAGGAACGAGAGCACTCCGATCGTCGATCCGAGCAACCCGATCCCCGCCACCTGAGTGACCTTCGCTCCACCGAACCGGTCGGAAACGGGACCGGCCATGACCCGAGACGCCGAGCCGACGAGCGGGCCGAGGAACGCATACTTGAGCGGATCGGGTGCGTTCTCGAACGAGCCGTACACCTCCCGGATGAGGAGGGGAAAGGCCGCCGAGAAGCCGGCGAACGATCCGAAGGTCATCACATAGAGCGAGGTCATCCACCAGGTGTGCTTGTCCCTGAAGATGTCCATCTGTTCGCGGACGTTGGCGCGGACCGGAACGCTCTTGAGCGTGAACCAGGCAACGATCGACAGCACCAGGACGATGGGGATCCACAGGCCGGTGGCGTTCTGGAGCCAAATGTCTTTGCTGACCTCGTCCTTCGTGAAGGTCTGCGGGTCACCTGCGAGTGCCCCGAACGCAGCGAACCCGATGATCCATGGGGTCACGAACTGGACGAGACTGACGCCGAAGTTGCCGATGCCCGCCTGGATTCCGAGGGCGGTCCCTTGGAGCCGCTTGGGGAAAAACAGACTCGTACTCGGCATGAACGATGAGAAGTTGCCTCCGCCGAGCCCGGCCAGGAACGCCAACACCATCAGCACCCAGAAGGGCGTGTTCGGATCCTTCACCGCCACGAACAACCCGATCAGCGGGATGAGCAGGAGCAGGCTCGAGATGCTCACGACCTTGCGGGTGCCGAAGATGGGCGTGAAGAACGTGTGGAAGATTCGTAGCGTTCCGCCCGCCAACCCCGGCATCGCCGCCAGCCAGAAAAGCTGAGAGGTTGTGAGGTCGAAGCCCACATTCGGGAGTCGCACCACCAGGGCGCTCACCACGAACCAGGTGACGAAAGCCATCATCAGGTTGGCAGTCGTGATCCAGAGAGTCTTCCAGGCGATCTTCTTGCCGGTGGATTCCCAGAACGCCTCGTCCTCGGGTTCCCAACGGTCGAGCCAGTCGTTGCCCGTCTTCATCGGTGCCGTCATGCGTCGCCCT
>JAOUGY010000485.1 GCA_029865445.1 Acidimicrobiia bacterium
GACGAAGCCGCGATCAGGACGCTCCGCGAGGTCGTCGCCCGCGAGTCGTTCTGGCGGGATCTGCTGCCCCGGGTCGCCGACGCCGGGCTCATGCCCGCAGACGCGGCGCAACGACTCCTCGCCGGCCTCCCGCCGGTCAACTAGTTCACTGCCGTGATACCGGTGATCGCTCCCATGATCAGCCTCC
Source organism: Acidimicrobiia bacterium (assembly GCA_029865445.1). GTDB lineage: Bacteria > Actinomycetota > Acidimicrobiia > Spongiisociales > ZC4RG35 > JAOUGY01. The sequence goes on from JAOUGY010000485.1 coordinate 188, forward strand.
TCCGGCGTTTCGGAGCCGCTCTTCGTCCCGGTGGTCCGAACCGGAGTTCCGGGGCCTGGCCTACCTCGTGAGCATCGTGGTGGGCTCCGGCACCGTGTTCTTCCACGCCGCCGAAGACTGGAGCTGGATCGATCCGCTGTACTTCACGATCATCACATTGACGACTGTCGGATGCGGCGACCTGAACCCGACGAAACCCGGGACCAAGATCTTCACCATCATCTTGATCCTCATCGGAATCGGCCTTCTCCTCGCCTTCATCGAACGCCTGGCCCGCTAGGCCTCCGAAGAGCAGGCCGCCCGCCGCAGGAAGTAGCCGGCAGCGACCAAAGGGAGCTGGGAGGTAGGGGGAAGGCTCAACGCCGAACCACCATGCGAGATGAACAACCGAAACCCGCCGGCACTGGGAGACTCGCAACGGCGCTCTCCCACGGGACCTGGCACACAAGACACCCGACTCCCGCGTTGAGAAGCCCCCTACCTCCCGGCCTCCGGCCGGCAGGAACCTTCCCCCCTCGCTCCGCTCCGGGGGACCACAAAACGCTGTCCCCCACGAAGTGGGGGAAGGTACCTGCCAGCGACCAAAGGGAGCTGGGAGGTAGGGGGAACGCTCAACGCGGAACCACCTCATGAGGTGAACAACCGCAACCCGCTGGCACTCGGAGACTCGCAACGGCGCTCTCCCACGACACGACGCACACAAGGAATTCAACCCTGGGGTTGCGGGTGCGATCAACCTGTGCGGCCAAGACCCCCGGCCGCCGCCGCCATACCTTCGTCTCATACGACGAAGGAAGACCTGATGCGACGATTCCAACTGTTGTGGGCCGGGGCACTCGTCAACGCCCTGGGAAGTGGCATGACCGCTTTCGGGGTCGCCGCAGTCGTGTTCGCATCAACCGGCAACGCGACGGCCGTTTCGGCGGTTCTCGCTTCGGCCCTCGTGCCACCCATGCTGCTGGGGCCTCTCACCGGCGTCGCCGCGGATCGATACGATCGGCGTCTCCTGATGGCGTTCGGCGACGGCACGGGAATCGCCGGTCTCGGCTTGGTGTGGTGGGCCCTCACCCGCCCTCAATCGTCGATTCTCCTCGTGTGTGTGGGCATGTTCGTCACCGGCGCATTCGCCAGCATCTCAGAGCCATCGTTCAAGGCTTCGATCACGGACTTGGTGTCGCCCGACGACTACGCACGCAGCTCGGCCCGCATGCAACTGATCGCTGCGGCACGTTTGCTCGTCGCGCCCTTTGCGGCCGGAGTCATCCTCGAAGTCAGTTCGATACGTACGATCCTGCTGATCGATGCGGCCACCGTATTCGTGACGGTTGCCTGCAGTCTTGCCGTCCACCGAGCGGTTCCACCAGTCACCGGCCGTCCGCAATCTGCCGGTGTCCAGACAGAACTGCGAGAGGGTGCGGAGATTCTCAGGTCGGTGCGGGGTGTCGTCGTGCTCCTGAAGGTCTTCGTCCTGACGACCTTCGCCGCCGGCCTCGCCCAGGTCCTGCTCAAGCCTCTCATGCTTCCCCGCATCTCCGTGGCAGCCCAGGGAATCCTGGAGTCCGGAGCCGCATCGGGCCTCGTTGCCGGAAGCGTCGTGGTTGGCGCAGTCGCCGCCCGCCGCGGCAACCATCGCACTCTGGTCACCGGACTGTGGGGAGCCGGCTTGTTCCTCGCAGTGTTGCCCTTCGGTCCCGTCTGGTGGGTGGGCCTCTCCGGCTTCGTGTTCTTCGCTTTCTTGACGTTCATCAACACCGGCGCCGACGTGCTGGTGCGGTCGTCCCTCCCGAACGAAGCCCAAGGTAGGGCATGGGGGCTGATCGGGCTGGTGTCCCAGCTTGGGTTTCCCGTCGCCTACGTCGTTGCGGGGCCCCTGGCCGATCTCGTCTTCGAGCCGCTCATGGCCCCTGGCGGTGCCCTCGAATCGACGCTCGGGCAAGTCGTCGGCGTGGGTCCAGGCCGAGGTATCGCCCTCATCTTCGGGCTTGCCGGTGTCCTCGTCGTTCTGGCCGGTTTCGCCGTTCATCGGTCATCGGCGATCGCAGCCCTCGACGGCGGCGAGATCCAACGGAAGCGCACCGGAATGTGGTCCCGAATGCTCCGCTCCGACTTCCGGCGGACCCGAACGACCAGCATCGTGCTCGCCGGTCTGATCGGCATGGCGTCGCTGCTGGCAGCGACGGGCGGCAGCGTGCTCGTGCGTTTGACCGGAGCCATCGACGGTCTCTTCGATGACGCTCGCACCCCCGATGTCGTTCAAATGCACGCAGGCGCCATCGAGGTCGATGGGGTTGGCGCCTGGGCGGCCGACCGCTCCGACGTCGCGGCCTGGCAGGTG
>JAOUGY010000486.1 GCA_029865445.1 Acidimicrobiia bacterium
ACCGGATGGCGGCGTGGCGAACAGCCCCCGATCATCCCGGTGCCCGTGTTCGGAGATTGCGCCGACGTTCCGCCTTCCGCAGTTGCGGCGGCCGAAGCCGACCTCATCTGGAAGTGGATGAACCGCGGCGACAGCCGCATCCTCGACGCCACGGGTGGGCTCGAGCTGCCATCACGCCCGGTCGCCGAACTCAGGCCGGCGGTGTGAACCGGATCACAGGCCCAATGCGGCCCTCGGTTCGACGTAGTCGTAGTCCAGCGCTTCGGCGACGTGGGATTCCGTCACCTGCCCGTTGATCACATTGAGACCTTCCAGCAGGTGCGGATCGTCACCGAGGGCGGCCACCACCCCTTTGTCCGCAAGCGCCAGGGCGAACGGGAGCGTGGCGTTGTTGAGGGCATAGGTGGAGGTGCGGGGAACCGCCCCGGGCATGTTCGCAACGCAATAGTGGACGACTCCGTCCACGACGTAGGTTGGTTCGTCATGCGTGGTGGGCCGGGCCGTTTCGAAACATCCGCCCTGGTCGATGGCGACGTCTACGAGCACCGATCCCGGACGCATCGCGGCAACGTGTTCGCTGGTCACCAGCTTCGGTGCCCGGGCGCCGGGGACCAACACGGCCCCGATGACCAGGTCGGCACCCACCACCAGTTCTTCCACCGATGAACGTGTCGAGTACACGGTCTGGATCGAGGAACCGAACCGGCGTGCCAGCCGGTCCAGCGCCTGGACGCTTCGGTCGAGCACGGTGACGTCGGCGCCGAGCCCGACCGCCATCTCGACCGCGTTCTCCCCGACGACTCCTCCTCCGATCACGACCACCCGGGCCGACGGAACGCCGGGGACGCCACCCAGGAGAAGGCCGGCCCCTCCCTGCGCCGCCTCGAGCGAATGTGCGCCGGCCTGGATCGACATGCGGCCGGCGACCTGAGACATCGGCGCGAGAAGGGGCAGTCCACCCCCGGGTGCGGTCACCGTCTCGTACGCGATACAGGTGGCGCCGGACTCGACGAGGTCCTTCGTCTGGTCGGCGTCGGGTGCGAGATGCAGGTAGGTGAACAGGACGTGGTCGGACCGGAGCATGGCACGCTCCTGGGCCTGGGGCTCCTTGACCTTCACGATCATCGCCGCCCGGGAGAACACCTCGTCGGCGGTTGCCGCAATGTCGGCGCCGGCGGCCCGATAGTCATCGTCGGATGCACCGACGCCGACCCCGGCCGAAGTCTCGACCACCACGTCATGACCGTGAGCCACCAACTCCCGAACACTCGACGGCGTGAGACCGACCCTCAACTCGGCCTTCTTCACCTCTTTGGGCACACCCACGATCACGGCCAGATCTCCTTGCGACTCGATGATCGGAATCTACGCGAAACCGGGCGCCACGTCCTGCGAATCAATGCCAGCCATATGCCGGATCGGCCGAAGTATCATCCTTCAGACCGCGAGACAGAGACTGATTCTTGTGCAAATGGAACTCGATGCCGTTGATCGTGCGATCATCGACCTGTTGCAGCGGGACGGCCGGATCACCAATGCCGAATTGGCCGCCCGCGTTCACTTGTCCGCCTCGGCATGCCTGCGTCGTGTCCGGCGCCTCGAGGAGGGAGGTGTCATCGACCGCTACGTCATGTTGGTCAACCCGGCGGCCGTGGATCGAACCACCGACGTGTTCGTCGAGATCTCTCTGTCGAGCCAGCGCGACGAAGTGCTCGACGCCTTCGAGCGGGCCGTGGCCGCCTCCCCCGCCATCATGGCCTGCTATCTCATGGCGGGCGACTCCGACTATCTCGTCCGTCTCAAGGTTGCCGGTGTCGCCGATTACGAGAGGGTGCACCGGGACCACCTGTCCAAACTGCCCGGGGTGGCCCGCATGCGGTCGAGCTTTGCGTTGCGGACCGTGTACGAAACAACCGAGTTTCGACTGGACTGAATACCGTCGGGGCGTCGGTTTGGCCGCGCTCGCGCTCGATCGCCACACCCCTAGGATCACGCCATGCTCTTCACGGTTCGAGCGGGAAGCGACCCCGTCGCCAAGGCCGACGCCACGCTGCTCCGCGCCCTCGGACTCCCGGCAGGTGGCGCCGCCAAAGTCGGCAACACCCACGTTCTGATCCGAGGTGGGGACGTCCCCGAGCCGACGGCGATCCTGCTGGGGCCGATCTCCATGGACAACGCCGGGGTCAGACAAGGTCAGAGCATCGACGTCTCCCGGGCCGTGCTCTCTCAGGCACAGCTCGTCGTCGTCGCCGAGCCCGAGCTCCCCGGCGAACCGAAGGACTTGGTGCGGGCGTTGCAGGGAAGGCCGGCCTCGAGCGGTGACCGCATCGAGTTCGATGGCGCCTACCTCGATACCGACGGCCCGGTCGCCATCACCGTGAACCGCGTGGAACCAAACGGGGCGGGTCTCATCGGTCCCGCCACCCGATTCACGACGGCAGGCTCGCCACAGGCGGTCGAGGCGCTCCCCCAGGCCCACCCGGGCGTGAAGCCTGCGGTCCCGCTGCCCCCCGCAGGGCCA
>JAOUGY010000164.1 GCA_029865445.1 Acidimicrobiia bacterium
ACCCGGTTCTCCCGTCCCGCCTCTACTGGCTGAAGGTCATCGACCCGAGCACCGCCGACGCGGACGGCTTCGACGAGAACCCGGTGGGGACCGGTCCCTACACGTTCGTGGCATGGAATCGCGGCTCCGACGTGGTTCTCGAGGCGAACGCCGATTACTGGGGCGGAGCTCCCAGCGTGTCGAAGGTCACGTTCCGGTTCATCGAGGAAGGCGGTACCCGGCTCTCCGGTCTGCTCGGGGGCGACTTCGACATGATCACCAACCTGTCGCCGGAGGACGCGGCCGCCGTTCCGAAGGCAGTGTCGGTCACCGGTCTCGAACACCCGATCTTCATTCTGAGCGCCATCGATGGTCCGACCGCCGATGTCAACGTCCGCAAGGCGATGAACATGGCGATCGACAAACAGGCCCTCGCCGATGCGCTGTTCGGCGGCCGGGCGACCGTCGACCAGTGTCAGATCCTCGGTTCGAACCTGTTCGGCTTCAACCCTGCCCTCGAGGCGTACCCATACGATCCGGACACCGCCCGCCAGATGGTCATCGACGCCGGCGCCGAAGGTGCGACCATCTCGGTCGTCGGTGAGTCGGGCCGCTGGCTGAAGGACCGCGAGCTGATCGAGGCAGTTGCCAACTACTGGTCCGAGATCGGCCTCGTGCCCGATGTCCAGATCTATGAGTTCGGCGAATACCTGAACAGGCTGTTCGATCGGGAGACCCGGGCGTCGGCGATCTTCGTGTCCAGCTCGAACGACCTGCTGGACCCGACCCGCCAGCTCGGCAACTACTACTCGTCGGACGGAATCGGATCGTCGAACACCAACGAGGATCTCCGTCAGTTGGTTGCCGACGGCGCGGTGACGACCGACGTCGCCGCCCGCGAGGGCATCTACCACCAGGCCACCCAGATCGCTTGCGATGAGGCGTATTTCGCCTTCCTCCTCAACATCGAGGACAGCTACGGTCTGAGCGAGAGACTCGACTACACCCCGAGGCTCGACGGCCGGCTGCTGGTGAAGGACATGACCGTCACCGGCTGACGACAAGGTCATGGGGTGGCCGCCCTCGGGCGGCCACCCCATCGAATGACGAAGGAGACGCGATGGGACGCTTCATCGCCAGACGCATCTGGCAGGGTCTGATCGTGATCGTCGGTGTCACCATCGTCGTCTTCGTTGTCACGCGGTTGGTCGGTGATCCGGTCAGGCTCATGCTCCCGCTCGAGGCGACGGTGGAGGAGCGAGCTGCGTTCGCTCACGCCCTCGGTCTCGACCGACCGATCCTCACCCAGTTCGGCGATTTCGTCGCCGGCGCCGTCAAGCTGGACTTCGGCGAGTCGCTGTGGCAGGACCGGCCGGCGTTTCAGATCATCGCGGAGACCATGCCCCGAACCCTGCTCTTGGTGGCGGCCTCCATGATCATCGCTGTGGTGGTGAGCATCCCGTTGGGAATGCTGGCGGCATTGCGGCCCGGTAGCTGGCTCGACAGATCGATGGTGGCAGGCAGCTTGCTGGGGCTGTCGGTCCCCCAGTTCTGGCTGGGCTTGATGCTGATACTCCTGTTCGGGGTGACGCTCCAGTGGCTCCCGACGTCGGGTATCGGTGATTGGAAGAACCTCGTCCTCCCGGCAATCACCCTGGCACTTCCGGCGCTCGGTCGGCTGGCGATGATGGTCAGGTCGTCGATGATCGACGAGTTGAACAAGCAGTACGTGGAGACCTCTCGGGCGAAAGGCATGCCGTACTGGCGGACGGTCACGATCCACGCCTTCCGCAACGCCTCCAACCCGGTGGTCACCCTCACGGGGTGGGAAATCATTCGGGCGATCGCCGGTTACTCGGTGGTCGTCGAGACCGTCTTCGCCTGGCCCGGAATCGGCTTCATGGCGATCCAGGCCATCAAGCAACAGGATCTCATCCTGCTCCAGGCCATCGTGTTCGTCGTCGCCACCGTGGTCGTCTTGATCAACCTCTTGATGGACTTCGCCTACAAGGCGATCGATCCGCGGATCCAGCTGGGCTGATGGCGAGCGTATCGGACGTCGGGCTCACCATCGGCCGCACGGCGAACAAGTCCCGAACGCGGTCGTTCCTCGGCGAATTGTGGCAGGACAAGGCCGGTTTCATCGGCTTTGCCTTCTTGGTTATCCTCCTCGTGGTCGCCACGCTTGCGCCGCTGATCGCTCCGTACGATCCAGCATCCCAGTCGCTCGTCGACCGGCTCCAGCCACCTGCGTTCGCCGGTGGCACCAGCGCCCACCTGCTGGGTACCGACAATCTTGGACGCGACGTCCTCTCGCGCATCATCCACGGAGCCAGGGTTTCGATGCTGGTCGGAGTGGCGGTTGTGTTCCTCTCCGGTACGTTTGGTGTGGTGATGGGACTCGTCGCCGGCTACAAGGGCGGCAGGACCGACAGCATCATCATGCGCGTGGTCGACACGCAGGTGGCGTTTCCGGGCCTGCTCCTCGCCCTGGTGATCCTCACGGTCGTCGGTCCGAGCGTTCCCACAGTGATCCTCGTTCTCGCCATCAACGGGTGGATGGTGTACGCCCGGGTCACCCGCGGCACCGTCCTGTCGGTACGAGAGAGCGAGTACGTGGAGGCCGCCGAGATCGTGGGGGCGCGGCCGCGGCGGATCATCTTCAAACACATCCTTCCCAACCTGTCGGCGCCTCTCCTGACCCTGGGAATCCTCGAGTTCGCCCGGATCGTGCTTGCCGAAGCGGCCCTGTCTTTCCTGGGTCTGGGCGTGCAGCCGCCGCAAACGTCGTGGGGTCTCGATGTCGCCACCGGCCGGGACTACATCTTCAATTCCTGGTGGCTGGTGACCATCCCCGGCGTGGCGATTGCATTGACCGTTCTCAGCGTCAACATGTTCGCGAGCTGGCTCCGGATCCAGGCGGACCCACTGGAGCGAGAGAAGAGGTTCGCTGCCGGCCAGGGGGCCGTGTGAGTCAACCGCTGCTCGAAGTGGAAGACCTGGCGGTGTCGTTCTTCACCCGCCGCGGCACCGTTCAGGCCGTGCGGGGCGTGTCGTTCGACATTCGACCGGGGGAGACCCTCGGTCTGGTGGGGGAGTCCGGGTCGGGCAAGAGCGTGACCACCCGTGCGATCCTCGGGCTCATCGACCTACCCGGTCGGATCACCGGTGGGGACATCAGATGGCGGGGGGAGTCGCTCCTCGCGGGTCGGGCCGGCAGGGCGACGATCAAGAAGATCCGCGGCAAGGAGATCGCGGTGATCTTCCAGGACCCGATGACCTCGCTCAATCCGCTTTTCACCATCGGGACTCAGATCTCCGAAGTGATCCGTCACCACTTGGGTTTCACGAAATCGCAGGCTCGTGAACGTGTCCTCGAGCTGCTCGGTCTGGTCGGTATGTCCTCGCCGCGGGATCGGCTGGACCAGTACCCCCACGAGTTCTCGGGTGGCATGCGCCAGCGGGCGATGATCGCCATGGCCCTCGCCTGCGAACCGGCGTTGTTGATCGCCGACGAGCCGACGACCGCGCTCGACGTGACGATCCAGGCTCAGATCCTCGAGCTGATCGGCGACATCCAGCAGCGTCTCGGGCTCGCAGTCATGCTGATCACCCACGACCTCGCCGTGGTGGCGGGGATATGCCACAGAGTCCACGTGATGTACGCCGGGAAACTGGTCGAGGAGGGCTCCGCCGATGACATCTTCGCTCGCCCTGCCCACCCCTACACCGCCGGCCTCCTGACGTCGACCCCACGGCTCGATGTGGTGGTGCCGAAACTGATGGCGATCGAGGGCTCGCCCCCCGACCTCCGCGACCCGCCGCCCGGGTGCGCCTTTCAGCCCCGCTGTGGGGTGTGCGACGACGGTTGCCAGGAAGGAAACCCGGAGCTGGGCGTCGTGGACGGACGGGTCGTGGCATGCCGACATCCATTTGAGGTGCGGGTGGGCCGTGTCTGAACCGATCATCAGCGTCGATGGGCTGTCGGTCCGCTTCCCTGTGGGCCGGTCCGGGTTCTGGGGCGGCAAGCAACGACTGCTGCACGCGGTCGATGGCGTGTCGTTCGACGTGGCGCGCGGTGAGGTCCTCGGGCTCGTTGGGGAATCCGGTTCGGGCAAGAGCACGACGGGGCGGGCCATTCTCAGGCGTGTGGACGCCTCGGAGGGAACCATCAGGTTCAAGGGCGAGGACATCACCCACAAGACCGGTGAAGAAGTGCGGCGGCTACGCCGTCACATGCAGCTGGTGTTTCAGGATCCCTACGGGAGTCTCAACCCACGACAGTCGGTCCTGGAGATCGTTGCCGAACCGCTGTTAGTCCACGGCATGATCGACCGGATCTCGGACGCCAGAGATCAGGTTGTCGAGTTTCTCGACCTCGTCGGCATGCCCCCCGACGCTGTCGATCGCCACCCCCACGCCTTCAGCGGTGGGCAGCGCCAGCGCATCGGAATCGCTCGCGCCCTGGCGCTGCGTCCTGATTTCATCGTCGCCGACGAGCCGGTCTCGGCGCTCGACGTGTCGATCCAAGCGCAGATCGTGAACCTGATGCAGGAACTCAAGGACGAATTGGGATTGACGTACCTGTTCATCGCCCACGACCTCTCGGTCGTCCGGCACATCTCCAACCGGATCGCCATCATGTATGCCGGGCGATTGGTCGAGATCGCCGACCGCGACGCCGTGTACGAAACGCCGATGCACCCCTACACGAAGGCGCTGCTGTCGGCGGTTCCGATACCCGACCCTGCCGTGGAGAAGCAGCGGCAGCGCATCGTCGTCCAGGGCGAGATCCCCGATCCGGTTGATCCGCCACCCGGATGTCGCTTCGCCTCCCGGTGCGCCTATCGCCAGGACCGTTGCGTCGAGGAATCGCCGGAGCTGCGCGATGTCGACGGTCAGCAGGTGGCGTGCCACTTCGCCGAACAGATCGCGGCCGGCGATCTCGTGGCCCGCTGATGGACCTCGGGCTGACGGGGCGTAGAGCCTTGGTCTTCGGCTCGTCCTCGGGGCTCGGCAGGGCAGTGGCGGCGGGTTTCGTTGCAGAAGGCGCCGACGTGGTGGTTGCCGGTCGGGACACCGGACGTCTGGAGGCGACCGTCGCCGAGATCGGGGCGGTGGGATCGGTGGCCGGTGACATCGTCGAGACGGGATCCGTTGAACGCCTCGTGGAGGAGGCCGCCGCCCTTCTCGGTGGGTTGGACATCGTGATCGGGAACACGGGCGGCGGCAAACCGGGCGGGTTGGCGGATGTCTCGAGTGATGACGAGGACGACGCCTACGCCCGGATGCTTCGGCCTCAGCTTCGCCTGGCCAGGGCCGCCGCCGGTCACCTGCAGGTGCGGCCACCGGGTCGTCTCGTTTTCATCACGGCTCGTTCGATCCTCGAAGCCTCGCCCGAACTGGCCCTCAGCTCGGTGTTCCGGTCGGGTGTGGCAGCAGCAGCCCGGACACTGGCGCTCGAATTGGCGCCGGACGTCCTCGTCAACGTCGTTGTGCCCGGTCAGTTCGACACGCCGGCCCTCGAGCGTTTCCAGCGTCAGACTGCGAGCCTCGAAAGGGTCGAAATCGACGAGGTTCGCGAGAGGCATCGCGCCTCGATCCCGCTTGGCCGGTTCGGATCGGCCGACGAACTGGCAGCGGCCGTCGTGTTTCTCTGCAGCACGCAGGCCAGCTACATCACAGGCACCGTTCTCCGTGTGGACGGCGGTGCGGTGATCGGTTTTTGACGGCCGGTGCCCAAAAGGGCTGGATCGAGCGAGCCCGGGCGTCGATTGACGGAGAAGATGGTCGCAGAGATCTCGGATCTGATCTGTTCTTTCGACCCTGAGTCGCTCGAGCGCCTTCCCGTTCGGAAGGCCGAGGCGATGGAGGGGCTGGGTCGGCGCGGTCGACGGATCGTTGGGCGAATCGCCGACACCCACGGCGTGCTCGACCCCGATGCGGTCGACCTCTCGTTGGTCTCGGCACATCTCGAACTCCAGCGTTTGAACGAGGAGTTCTGTACCGGTTTGAGCGTGTGCAAGTTGCTGGAGCCGATGATCGAAACGGCGCGGTCAGGGGGCGGCCGCCCCATCCGCGTCGTCGAAGTGGGGTGCGGTATCGGCTATCTCACGAGGTGGCTCTCCGCGCGAGGCGACCTCCGGAATATGGAATTGGTGGGGTACGACTTCAATCCAGCGCTGGTGGAGCGGGCTCGGTTCGCGGCCGCTCTCGAAGGCCTTCGATGCCGATTCGAGACGGGTGACGCGCTTCGGGCCGATCCAGAGGCCGACATCGTGATCTCGATGGGCGTCCTCCACCATTTCCACGATGACCGGCTGTCGTCCTTCTTCGCCGCAACGCAGGCTTCGATGACGGGGTTTCTCCACTTTGACCTGCGCCGAACCTGGTTGGCCCCCATGGGGGCCTGGTTGTTTCACCGAGCTCGAATGAGAACCCCACTCGCTCGACACGACGGTGTGGCTTCGGCCATCCGCGCTCACCCAACTGCCGTCCTCATGCTCGAAGCCGGCGAGGCAGCGCCCGAGTTCGCTGTCGCCTTCGATCGCCCGCCCGCGGTACCGATCACGCGGGTGGTAGCGCCCGTTGTGGGTGTGCGCCGGCCATATCAGGGCGACTACATCGCTCGATGTGGCCCGAAAGCACTTCGGTTGGAGTGGGTCACATGATCCCGATCGCGCTCGTCACCCTTGCGATTGCGGATGCCGGTGTGGCCGGATTCCGTGCTGCTGCAGGAAGGAACCCGCTCATCGACAAGCGTCGGTACTACCGGTCTGCCATCAGGGCAGGGTGCTCGATGGGAGTGACGGTGATGGGCGTCCTGTCGGTGTTCCTGGTCGGTGTCATCTGGCTCTGCGGTGATCCAGCCATCACGTACTCCGAGTTCACGGCCGCAGGTCGAGTGATGCTCTTGGTCTACGTCCCATTCGCCGTGTTGACCGGCACGATGCTCGCTGTCTGGCCAGCGGCCGGCGTCCAACTGCGGGGGCTGCTCACCGTGCTGGTATTCGGTCCCATCACACTTCTGAGACCCTTCGTAATCGTGGGTGGTGCCCTCGCGGCATGTCTCAGTGTCCGCTCGGCACCGGTTTGGATCGGCTGTGGGCTGGCGGTCCTGGCAACGCTGTTGACCGAACCTGTGCTCGGACGGAGTCACCGCGCTCGGCTCATGTGACCGCCGTTTCGGACTCGCGGATGACCAGGGTTCGCTAGGTTTCGTTCATGGAAGCCACTGTCATTGGCGCGGGTGTGTCCGGCCTCACCACGGCGGTGGCATTGCAGCGGGCAGGGTGGTCGGTTTCGATCGTTGCCGAGAGCCCTCCCCTCGAGACCACCTCGGTGGTGGCTGCCGCCGTCTGGACCATCGCCGAGATGTCACCCGTCGAGCGCTCGCGTGCATGGGCTATTCGCAGCTATGAGGTCTTTTCCGAACTCGCCCAGATCCGCGAGTCCGGGGTCGTGCCCCTTCGCCAGCGTGAGCTGGAGCGGGACGATCTCGGTCCGTCGTGGTGGGACGACAAGCCGTGGGTCCACCGGCTCAGCCGGGAAGACTTGCCTGCGGGGTATTCGGCAGGCTGGGAAATCGACGGCTTCATGGTGGAACCGCCGATCTACCTGCTGTGGCTCCAGTCACAGCTCGAACAGGCGGGCGGTCGCATCGAGTTGAGACCGGTTGAGTCGCTGGCGGAGTTCGACGGCGTGGTGGTCAACTGTTCCGGGCTCGGGGCACGAGCACTCGTAGGCGACGCCGAGGTCTTCCCGGTACGGGGCCAGGTGGTCATGACCGAGAACCCGGGGATCTCGGAGGGTATCTCCGATGAGTCGGATCAACACCGGATCTCGTACGTGTATCCGAGATCGACGACGATGGTGTTGGGCGGTACCCGCCAACTCCGGAACGCCGACCTCGAGCCGCACCCCGAGGAGGCCGAGCGCATTCTCTCGGATGCGATCCACCTCCAGCCGAGACTCATCGGACTGCCGGTGGTCGACGTGAAGGTGGGATTGCGTCCGGCGCGAGCGTACGTCAGGGTCGAGAAAGAGGATGTCGATGGCCTGACCATCGTGCACAACTACGGTCACGGTGGATGTGGCTACATCCTCTCTTGGGGATGCGCCGAAGAGGTGGTCACCCTGGCTGGGGGATAGGCCCTCGCTCCGCTCGGGCCGCGGTGCGCGGTGCGCTTTCTCCCCCTCCGTCGCCTTCGGCGACGCGGAGAAGACCCCTTGGCGGCGTGATGTTGGGGGTTCTGTTTCTCCCCCCAGCGGGGAGTCCGGCGAATCCGGGAGGGAGAGACTGGTGGCTGGTGACTGGTGACTGGTGACTGGTGACTGGTGACTGGTGACTGGTGACTGGTGACTGGTGACTGGTGACTGGTGACTGGTG
>JAOUGY010000165.1 GCA_029865445.1 Acidimicrobiia bacterium
GGTCTTGATGGTCAGCGGCTCGGCAAAGTGGCATGCCACCATGTGTCCGAACTGTTCGGTGAGGGCAGGCGCCTGCTCGGTGCAGATGTCCTGGGCCTTCCAGCAGCGGGTCCGGAACACACATCCCGAGGGTGGGTCCGCGGGGTTGGGAACGTCACCGGTGAGCACGATTCGCTCCCGCTGCTCGCGACCGATCGGCTCGGGAATGGGCACCGCGGACAGCAGCGCCTGCGTGTACGGATGACTGGGTGCGGTGAAGACTTCTTCCCTGGTCCCCAATTCCGCCAGCTTTCCGAGGTACATGACCCCGACGCGATGCGAGATGTGGCGGACCACCGAGAGGTCGTGGGCGATGAACAGGAAGGCCAAACCGAGCCGATCCTGGATTTCCATCAAGAGGTTGATCACCTGCGCCTGAATGGACACGTCGAGCGCAGACACCGGTTCGTCCAAGAGGAGCAGTTCGGGGTCGAGCGCCAGCGCCCTCGCCACTCCGATCCGCTGACGCTGGCCGCCGGAGAATTCGTGGGGGAATCGGTTGCCGTGCTCAGGGCTGAGCTGCACCAAACGGAGGAGTTCGGCCACCTTTTCATCGCTGTCGCCGTCCACACCGTGGATCTTCAGCGGCTCACCGATGATCTCGCGCACGGTCATTCTCGGATTGAGCGACGCGTACGGATCCTGGAACACGATCTGCATCTCGCGGCGGAGTGGTCGCATCTCGGACCGCGACAGTCCGGAGATCTCAGATCCCTGGAACTTGATACTTCCAGCGGTCGGTTCGATCAGCCGCATCACCGCGCGGGCAGTGGTCGACTTTCCGCACCCGGACTCACCCACGAGCCCGAGAGTCTCCCCCGGTGCCAGCTGAAACGATACGCCGTCCACGGCGTATACGTGACCGACCGTTCTGCGGAACAGGCCCTCTTTGATCGGGAAGTGGACCTTGAGATCGGAGACCTCGAGCAGGTTCCCGTTCTGTTCAGCCAATTCGGCCTCCTTCCGCGGCGATGCCGGCTTCGGCGGCCTCACGTTCCAACTCGGCCGCCATCTCCGACGTGAAGTGGCAGGCGGCCGCCGTGGTCCCGCCCGGGAGCTCCGGCACGTCGGTCCGGCAGATCTCCCTGCCGTGGTAGAGCCGGCACCGCGGATGGAACGAACAACCCGCCGGTCGATTGAGGAGGCTCGGCGGGTTCCCGGCGATGGGAAGGAGTTTCTTGATCTCGCCGCTGAGGCGAGGGAGGCTCATCATCAGGCCCAGCGTGTACGGATGACGAGGTGCGTGGAAGATCTCTTCCACTGAGCCTCTCTCCACCACTTTGCCGGCGTACATCACGGCGACTTTGTCCACGAGTTCGGCGACCACGCCCAGATCGTGGGTGATGAGGATCAGGGCGGCGTGTGTCTCGCGGGTGGCATCCTTGAGAACGTCGAGCACCTGAGCCTGGATCGTCACGTCGAGGGCCGTGGTTGGCTCGTCGGCGATGATGACCGCCGGGTCGTTGGCGATGGCCATGGCGATCATGGCCCGCTGCCGCATGCCACCCGAGTACTCGTGCGGGTACTGATCGAACCGCCGCTCGGCGTTCGGAACACCAACCCTTTCCAGGAGTCCGATGGTCCGCTTCCGCGCTTCGAGCTCTGTGGCGGAGGCGTTGTGCTCCAGGATCGCCTCGGCAATCTGATCGCCCACCGTGAACACCGGATTGAGCGATGTCATCGGATCCTGGAACACCATGCCGATCTCTTTGTTGCGGATCTTCCGCAACTCGTCGATGGGCAATCCGATGAGGTTGCGACCGTTGTAGAGGACCTCGCCTCGCACAATTCGACCCGGGGGCATCTGGATGAGGCCGAGCGCCGACATCACCGTCACGCTCTTGCCCGAGCCGGACTCGCCGACCACACCGAGTGTCTCGCCGGGAGCCACCTCGTAAGAGACGCCGTCCACGGCGTGGACCACACCGTCGGTGGTGTCGAACTCTACGACCAGGTCTTTGATTTCGAGAACGGAGTCCGCCACTTACTTCACTCGCTGCTTCGGGTCGAGGGCGTCACGTAGTCCGTCTCCTATGAAGTTGATACAGAGTGCAATGGCCACGATCGTGAGGCCGGGAAAGACCGCCAGCCACCACTGGGTCGTCAGGGCATCCTGACCGTCGGAAATCAGCTTGCCAAGCGCCGGGAACGGGGGCTGGATCCCGAACCCGAGGAAAGACAGAGCCGCCTCGACCAGGATCGCCGTGGCCACCGTGAGCGTGGCGTTGACGATGATGGCGCCGAGAGCGTTCGGAAGGATGTGGCGGAAGATGATGCGGGCGTCGCTGGCTCCCAACGCCTTGGCCGCCTCGACGTACTCCTTCTCCCTCAAGCTCAGAAACTCTCCACGCACGATGCGAGCGAGCGTCGTCCAGAACAGGAACGCGAGCACGATCCCGACCCGGATCGGGTTTCCCCTTCCCCAGAAGTTGGCGAGGATCATGAGCACAGGAAGGAACGGCAGCGTGAAGAACAGGTCGGTGACCCGCATCAACAAGTTGTCGATCCACTTTCCGTAATACCCGGCGATCCCGCCCACGATCACGCCGATTCCGGTCGACAGGAACGACACGAAGAACGCAACGTAGATCGACGTGCGCGTTCCGTAGAGGGTGCGAGAGAAGTAGTCCCGGCCGATCTTGTCGGTTCCGAAGAAGTGGTTGTCCGTGAGCGTCGGCGCCAGCGACCTGTCGGGGACGTTCGGGGCGTCGAACGGATAGGGCGCCAGCTGCTCGGCGAACAGCGACGACAAGATGATGATGAGCAGAAGAATGAGCGAACCCACCGCAAGCTTGTGCTGGAAGAACTTCCGTCGAGTCAGCTGCCATTGCGTCAGCGATTCGATTTCGAGTCCTTCACGCTCCAGGACGTCGAGGTCGTCTCGCGCCATCGTGTCGAGCGCCGACTGGGTCACGGCCTCCTCGACATCGGAGTCGGCCCTGGCCGAAGGAAATCTCTCTACTTGATCAGTCATACCGGATCCTCGGGTCGAGCCAACCGTACGCGATGTCCGCCAGGAGGTTGCCGATGATGATGGCGATGGCTGTCACCACCAGCCACGACATGATCGTGTATGCATCACCCTGGCTGAGCGCATCGAAGAAGAACTTGCCCATTCCAGGCCAGGCGAAGATCGTCTCGGTGATCACCGCCCCACCCAAGAGCCCGCCGAAGTTGATGGCGGCCAGGGTGACGACCGGGATGAGAGCGTTGCGGAGACCGTGCTTCATGGTGACGGTTCGCTCCGAGAGCCCCTTGGCGCGGGCGGTGCGGATGTAGTCGGCGTTGAGGACCTCGAGCATCGAAGCCCGCTGGAACCGGCTGTACGTGGCGATGTTGACGTAGGCGAGTGTGGTGATCGGAAGCACCATGTGCTGGAGCCGATCGATGAGCACAGCCCACCATCCTTGCGACGCGATGTCGAAACTCGACTGGCCGAATGTGTAGAAGAGCCGGAAGCCTGTCCACAAGAACAGGCCCGTCACAAGGGCCTGCAACATCAGGGCAAACCAGAAGATGGGCACCGAAAACCCGAAGAAACTGACCGTGGTGGTCGTGTAGTCGAACACCGAATACTGCTTCTTCGCGGATTGCACTCCAAGCCACACCGCCGTGGTGATGGCGATGACCTCGGATATGGCTATCAATTGAACGGTGTTGCCGGCGGCGCGTTTCAGGTCGGGCCAGATGGGATTGTTGCCCAGGGCGGTGGTGTTTCTCTCGGTGAAGAGATCCTTGGCCCAGAACACGTACTGGACGTACCAGGGATCGTCGAGGTGTTTCCGGTCGACGATGTTCTGGATCGTTTGTTGCGACACGTTCGGCAACAGACGGAGTGACGACAAGGGGTCCGCGATCTCCGTCATCCCCCAGAAGATGATCACCGTCGAGATGATCAATACGGGAATGCTCAGGAGAATCCGTCTCAGAATGAAGGTAGCCATATGCGCGTACCGGGCTCCTCATGTCGTTGGCAGGTGGCCAACACCCTAACCGGGGATCGCCACAGCAGGTGCCTTCGACAGGCAAAAAAAGAAGAAGGGGGCCGCCGAAGCGGCCCCCTTCTCTACTCGTTCAGCTTCCGGGGACGATTGCCTCGGCGCTGCTGATCAGCTGCGGCACGTACTGGAAGTCGGGCGTCACGGTGAACGCACCCTGCAGGACGGCTGTGGCGATCAAACCGGCGGCAAACAGGTTGCCGTCGGGCTCGAGGATCTGCATCGACTCTGGCTGCTGGTCGGCACCGTAGATCACGGTCTCCTTGCCAGTCCACGTCTCGATGTTCCAGAAAGGACCGATCTGGGTCGCGTTGTCCTTCGGGCCCTGGATCGTAGAGTTCCAGGCGAAGAACGTCGGCTTCTGATACATCGGGATGAGCGGGATCTGGCTCAGCCACAGGGCGTCGGCCTCGTTGTACACGGCTGCACGCTCCGCGGGATCGACGATCCCGTCGGTGGAACGGATCAGCTCGTCCACGGCCGGATCGCAGAACCGGAGTTCATTGAGCAGACCGAGGTCGAGGGCCTCCTGGCCCACGGGCGCCTCACCGGCGTCGTTGCAGTAGTACAGGGTGTTGCCACCCGCCGGATCGGGCGAACCGACCCAGGCGAAGTTGAACACGTCCCACGCCGTCGAGTCGCCGTAGAAGTTCTCATCCGAGAACACTTCGGCGGCCGGGGCGAACTTGGCGATGGCCTCAATGCCGATGGCCTTGAGGTCGGCCTGGGCGAGTTCGAACTGGAGCTCACGACCCTCGTTACCTGCGGTGGTGGCCCACTCGAACGACAGGCGCTCTCCGTCGCAGACGTAGATGCCGTCGTCACCCTTGGTGCAACCGTTGTCGGTCAGCTGGGCTTCGGCGGCCACGGGGTCGTACGGGAACACGCTGTTGAAGTGATCCTCGTAGTACACCGAGTTCGTCATCCACACCGAGTTGCCGAGTGCTTCGGCGTTGGCGGCGATTGGCTTGACGATGGCCTCCACGATCGCGTCACGGTTGATGCCTTGAGCGATCGCCTGCTTCACGTACAGGTTCTGCAGTGCGGGGTTGTCGTGGTTGAAGTCGAAGTGCTCCCAGATCGGGCCGAGGCCCGCTTCCCATTCGACACCCTCGATCGCGCCCACTTCCTCCACGAGGGAGACCTGCGGCTGCGGGTAGAACATGTCGATTTCCTGGCCACGGAGGGCCTGGACCTGGGTCTGGCTGTCCTCGAGGAACGTGATGACGACCTGCTGGACGTCACCGAGCGCCGAACCGTCAACGCCGGCCGATGCCCAATAGTCTGCGTTCCTGGTGAGAACGATGCGCTCGTCCTTCACCCATTCGGTCATCGCGAACGGACCGGAGCCCAGCGTGATGAGATCGTCCCAGTACTCGTTGAAGGGCTGGCCCTCAAGCTCGTGCTTGGGAAGGATCGCCCCGAACAGGGTCTGCCAGGGTGCGTAGATGTTCTCGAAGTTGAAGACGATCGTCTTCTCATCGACGACCTCGTAGCCGGTGATCTGGTCGTAACCCTGACGGCTGGTGATGTCGTTGCCTTCGTCCATGATGGCTTCCCACGTGAAGGCGAAGTCATCCGCCGTCACGGCGGTGCCATCCGCCCACGCAGCGTCTGGGTGAATGTTGTACTTCACACAGAACGCGGTGTCGCATTCACCGACGACCGTGGTCGTGGTGGTAGCTGCCGTGGTCGTCGTGGTCTCGGGTGCCGCTGTGGTCTCCGGAGTTTCCCCTGCGGTCGTCTCGGAGGTCGCGTCGCCACCACAGGCGGCGATGACGAGTCCGAGTACGGCCACGAGAGCAAACAGCCGAACAGCGCGCCCAGAGCGCAGTGCTCGCACGGTTGGTTTCCTCCCTACTTGCGTACATGAGCGAAGCAGCGGATGTCTCCTCTACGAGACCCGTGCTCGGGTCGCCAGAGGCGGCCACTCCTTCGCGCCCGGGCGAAGCCCGGATGTACAAACGTTAGACGGACAACCGGCCCAAAGCGAGCCTGCACCGTCAGTGGGAGGGCGTCTCAGCCTCCGATGACCCGACGGTCTCCGTAGCCTCACGCCTGCGTTGCCGGCCCCGCGCCGTGGGCGCTCGATCGTAGAGAGACTCGGACTCGATGACCTCGTGGCGTTCGAGGACGGTGGAGATGAACGCCTGGATGGTGGCGGCCACGGGAAGGGCGAGCACGGCCCCAATGCCTCCCAGCAACGAGGCGCCTGCGATCACGGAACCGATCGATATCGCCGGATGGATCGCCATCGCCTTCGCAGTGATCTTCGGCGCCACCCAGAAGTTCTCGATCTGTTGGTATGCGACGAGCGCCACCAACACCCACAGCGCCTTGATCGGCGTGTCGAAGAGCGCAACGAGCACCGGCAGTACCGCCGCGATGTATGTCCCGACAACGGGAACGAACTGCGAGATGACCCCGACCCACAGTCCAAGCGCCACCACGTACGGCAGGTCGAGGACCGTCAGAACCACCGCGGTGAAAGCGGCCGCCACCACCGACAAGAGGAGCCGCGAGTAGATGTAGCCGCCAGTCTTGGCTACGGCGATGTCCCACATCCTCAACAACTCACGCTGCCGTTTCGGAGGCAGGACGCTCAACACGGTTCGCCGCATGGTGGGTCCCTCCACCACCATGTAGTACGCGAAGAGGGTGATCGTCACCAGTTGGAAGAGACCCGAGAACACCGTGTTCGACACGGTGAAGATCCCACCCGCAACGCTGGACCCATACCGCGCGAGGAGAGACCCGAGATCCTCGAACTCGTCCGAGACGCCTTGGTCGATGAGTTCGATGTCGATGATGTCCTGAGTTGCGAGGAAGTCCTGGAGAGACACGACGTATTCGGGGAGCGACCCGGCGAGTTCCGATGCCTGATTTACGAACAAGGGCACCAGAGAGGCAACGAATCCGACGGATACCACGGTCACAACGAGAAACACGAAGCCGGTGGCGGAGCGGCGTTTCCAACCTCGCCCGGACAGATACTGCACCGCCGGTTCGAGAGCAACCGAGACGAACAAGGCGATGGACACCATGAATATGAGGTTGCGGAGCCGCAACGCCACCCACACCGTCGCCGACACCCCCAGGATGACCAACGCCACGGTCAGCGCCGCCTTTCGGAGTGAGCGCGAAACTGGGGGTTCGGCGTCCATGACCGCAGCGTACCCACGCCGACCGGCTCGGGATGCTCCGTTCATATACTCGCCTGCTCCATGCCGGAATCCTCTCCACGTACTGCAGGCATCCTCCTCCATCCGACATCGCTCCCGGGCAAGCAAGGGATCGGCACCCTCGGGCGCGCCTCGGACCGGTTCATCGAGGCCCTCACGCGCATGCACCAGTCGTGGTGGCAGATGCTCCCGATCGGACCGACCGGATACGGCGATTCTCCCTACCAGTCCCCGTCCACGTTCGCCGGCAATCCGCTGCTGGTGGATCTGGAAATGCTCGCCGACGATGGCTGGCTCGAGCGGGCCGAGGTGGGGCCGAAGGCACCACTCCCCGACAATGAGGTGGACTTCGGAGTCGTCATCCCCTTTGTCATGGGACGGCTCGAGAGGGCGACCGATCGACTGGTCGCCAACCCGACACCGGAGTTCGAAGAGTTCTGCCAGGACCACGCGGAGGTGTGGCTGGACGACTTCGCCATGTTCACCGCCCTCAAACGGACTCACCATCTCCGGCCCTGGTGGGAATGGGAGAGCCCATTCGTTCACCGCTACCCGCCGGCACTCGCGGAGGCACAGGATCGGCTGTCGACGCAGATCGCGCGCGTGAAAGCTGAACAGTTCTTCTTCGATCGTCAATTCCGACGGCTCCGAGACCTCGCCCATTCCGAAGGTGTTCGGCTCATCGGGGACATCCCCATCTTCGTTGCCCACGACTCCGCCGACGTGTGGGCCAACCCCGATCTGTTCTTCCTCGACGAGTCGGGGCACCCGACCGTGGTAGCAGGCGTGCCTCCCGACTACTTCTCCGAGACAGGACAGCGCTGGGGAAACCCGCTCTACGACTGGGACCGACACCGCAGCACCCATTACGAGTGGTGGACGGCCCGCATGAGCAGGGTGTTCGACATGTTCGACCTCGTGAGGGTCGATCACTTTCGAGGATTCGACGCTTCGTGGCACATCCCGGCCGATTGCCCGACGGCGGTCGACGGCGAGTGGGTCGAGGCTCCCGGGATCGAGTTGTTCGATCAACTCCTGACCGCGTTCGGAGACCTTCCCGTGATCGCAGAGGACCTCGGTGTCATCACACCGGATGTGGAGGCTCTCCGCGATCGCTACGGGTTCCCCGGTATGAAGATCCTCCAATT
>JAOUGY010000166.1 GCA_029865445.1 Acidimicrobiia bacterium
CGCCGAATCAAGGAGAATCTCGAAACCTGGGACTGGGAGCAGGAACTGGCCTGACGTGCCGATCAGCGAGTATCTGGCGGAGCTTCGGTCGCTGATCGGTCACAGGGCTCTCATGGTGCCGTCCGCATCGGTGGTAGTCCGCCGCGGCGATGCCGTTCTCTGTGGCCGCCACCGTGTCGGCGGAAAGTGGCTGGTGCCTGGAGGCGCCATCGACCCCGGAGAGACGCCGGCCCAAGCCGCGGTGCGCGAGGTCCGGGAAGAAACCGGCCTCTACGTCAAGATCGTGAAGCTGGTGGGCGTGTGGGGAGGAACTCCCGATCACCACATCGTGTACCCGAATGGTGACGTCGTGGACTACACCATGACGACATTCGAGGCTGAGGTCATCAGTGGCGAACTGATGGCCGACCCGGAGGAGTTTCTCGAGGTTGCGTGGGTGCCGGTCTCGGAGCTGAAGACTTTGGAGCTTGAGGGCTGGATGCACGACGTTGTCGAGGCACTCGAGGGTCCATCGATCGGCTTCCGCCGTCCCTGAACGATGCGCGATGCGCGATGCGCGATGCGCCGGACGCCGGACGCCGGTCGCCAGTCCCCAGTCCCCAGTCCCCAGTCCCCAGTGGAGTTGACCCGGTTTGGTGGACGGTTTGATGTTCCCCGGCTTTCGTGGAGTTGGCTTGCTTGATTCTGGAGTGCGGGTGGGTGGTGTCGTGGTGGATTCGCTCGTATTCGATGGGTGTGCGCATTCCGAAGGCGGAGTGGGATTTGGCCCGCGAGTTCGAGCCGACCGCGACCACGATCCGGTCGTGGATCTTGCAGGCGAGGATCGATGCCGGCGATCTCGATGGACACCCAGAGGGGGTTCGAATTCGTGAAAGCGCATCAGGCCGAAACCGGGGCAGGCCCAGCTTGTTGCTTGTTGCTTGTTGCTTGTTGCTTGTTGCTTGTTGCTTGTTGCTTGTTGCTTGTTGCTTGTTGCTTGTTGCTTGTTGCTTGTTGCTTGTTGCTTGTTGCAGGGCCGGGAGATGGCGGGGGAAGGAGCCTCGAAGGTTCGCCTCTGGCGTAGCGTCCACCGGTCACGGCACATTGCGGTCGGAGCGAGGCGACGGCCACGGTCTTTCGCTATCGGCTCCGGCGTGGTACCAAGGGCCCGTGACGAAGAAACTCCGAGTCCGCTGGTTGGGAAGGCTCCCGTACACGGAGGCGTGGGACCTCCAGCGCGCCCTTCACGAAGGCCGCGCCACCGGCCGCACCGAGGACGACTACCTCCTGCTCGTCGAACACCCTCACGTGTACACCGTGGGGCGCAACGGCGATGGATCGAACCTGCTGGTTGCCCCCGAGCGGCTGCCGGATCTGGGCGCCGAATTGCACAGGGTCGATCGGGGCGGTGACATCACCTACCACGGGCCGGGCCAACTCGTCGGCTACCCCATCGTCCAGGTCGACCATCCGATGCAGATCGTCCCCTACGTCCGCAAGCTCGAGCAGGTAGTCATCGATGCGCTCGCCTCGCTCGACGTGGAGGCGTGGCGAGAGGTCGGTCTGACCGGAGTCTGGACGGCGCAGGGCAAGGTGGCGGCCATCGGGGTGCGGGTTTCCCGCCGAGTCACGATGCACGGATTCGCCCTCAACCTCGACCCGGACATGACCTATTTCGACAACATGCACCCGTGTGGAATCACCGACCGGGCCGTGACGTCGGTCTCGGCGCTCGTCGGCCGAAAGGTGTCGTTGGAGGAGGCGGTCGAGGCTCTCGTGCCGGCGTTCGCTGCGGTGTTCCGGGCCAACGACGTCGAGGTCCAGAAAGCGGCCTTCGTTCGCGGCCAAGGCCGGGAGAAGTCCTTCGAGGTCGACCGCCTGCTCGCCGCCGGCACCTTCTCGTCCGACAAGACCGGATCCGATCCGGTCCTCGTGAACGGTCGCCTGCCCAATGAACCCCAACGACCTCCGTGGATGAAGGTCACGGCGCGCATGGACGCCGAGTATGTGGAGTTGAAGAAACTCATGCGCGGTCTCGAACTCCACACCGTGTGCGAGGAAGCCCGATGCCCCAACATCTTCGAGTGCTTCGGCATGGGCACGGCGACCCTCATGATCCTGGGTGACAAATGCACCCGGGCGTGCTCGTTCTGCAACGTGACAACCGGCAAACCGACCGAGTACGACGTGTTGGAGCCGTTCCGGGCAGCCGAGGCGATCAAGTCCATGAACCTCAAACACGCCGTCATCACCTCGGTGAATCGCGATGACCTCGACGATGGCGGCTCGGGCATCTTCGCCCAGACGATCGATCGGGCCCGGATGGCGTCACCAGGGACCGACATCGAGGTGCTCATTCCCGACTTCAAGGGTGATCCGGCTGCCTTGAAGACGGTCATGGATGCCCACCCCGACGTTCTGAACCACAACACCGAGACGGTGCTGCGGCTCCAGCGCGACATCCGCACGTCGGCGAGCTACGGACGGTCTCTGGCCTTGCTGGCTCGCGCCAAATGGATGCACCCCGAGGGTCTGACCAAGTCCGGGTTGATCGTAGGTATGGGGGAGACATCCGACGAGGTGTTGGGGGCGCTCGCCGACCTGCGCGCCGTCGGCACCGACATCGTCACGATCGGACAGTATCTCCGTCCCACACCCCGGCACCGGCCGATCCACCGGTACGTGAGTCCCGAGGAGTTCGCCGAGTACAAAGAGTTCGGGGAGTCGATCGGATTGCCCCACGTCGAGTCGGGCCCTCTGGTTCGGTCCAGCTATCACGCCAAGGACGCGGCGGGGTCCGCGACGCCCGTCGCCATCGGTCGGCGCTGACCGCGCCCGGCGCCAAGGCCCCTCTCTCCACCTCGCATACGAACCGGTGTGCGCGATCATCCGTAACGCAGGATGATCACGAAGGGGGAAACCGTGCGGGTACTGCATGTCGTGGACAGCCTTGCCGGGTCTGGCGGAGCCGAGCACGGCCTGGTGCGAGAGATGACCCGTTTCAGTTCATCTGTGGAACACCACGTCGTCCGGTTGTTCGAGCGAGACGAGCTGCAACCCGTGCTCGAAGATGCGGGAATCGGCGTCACCGCTCTCGGTTTCGCGGCGGCGTCGGCTTCACGGACCTTCCCTCTCGCCGCTCGTCGGTTGGCATCTGTCATTCGCGGTGAACGTCCCGATGTCGTTCACACCTCGCTGTTTATCGGCAACCTCGTGGGTCAGATCGCAGCTCGGGCTTCGGGGGTGCCGGTGCTCTCGACATTCGTACTCTCCGGTGACCTGACTCTGTTGAAGGCCACCCAGCCGGGGGCGGCCTCTGTCAAAGCGGCGCTGATGCGGCGCCTGGCGGCAGCGTCTGCCCGGGCCTCCCGAGCGAGGTTCCGGGCCCTGTCCGAGCACGCCAAGGCGACGAACTGTGCCCTCCTCGGAGTCCCGCTCGATCGCGTCGAGGTCATACCACGCGGCGTCCCCGAACCGATCCGGAACCTCATGCCTCGCCGCGTTCTAGGGCTTCCCGAGAGTGTGCCTCTGATCGTGAACGTCGGCCGTGTGGCCGCCCAGAAGGGCCAGGTCCACCTGCTGCGCAGCTTCGCGATGTTGGCCCGGGTCCACGGTGACGCCCAGCTCGTCATAGTTGGACGGCCGGGGGACGCCGGCGATGCGGTGGCGAGCGAGATAGCGAGGCTCGGTTTGTCGAACCGGGTCACCATGCTCGGCTACACGCCCCACGCCCGTCATGTAATCGCGCATGCCGCGGTTTTCGCCTTCAGCTCGGTGATGGAGGGGCTCGGTACGGCCGTTGTCGAGGCCTTGATGGCGGGTGTGCCGGTGGTGGCGTTCGACATCCCTGCAGTTCGCGAAGCGACAGACGGGGGCAGGGCGGCAGTGTTGGTACCCGTGGGGGCCGAAGAAGTGTTCGCCCACGAGTTGAGTAGGGCACTGGACGGCGCGATGGCCGCGGAGGCTGCCCACGGCGCGAGGTTCGCTTCGTCGAGAGGGGACCTCGACGCCGTTGCCCACCGGCTCGAGGCGCTTCTCAGGCGGGTGGCGGACCGATCGGCTCCCGTCTCATTGGGTGTCTGAACCTTCACCGCCCGCCCGCACCGGGTACATTCTCAAGCCGTGGTGGGTGTACACGGCGACACGAGGGTTGTGAAGCGAGGCGAGGCCTTCGCTGATCGCGTGCTCGGCGACCGGACGCTGGCGCGGCTCGCCACTCGTCTGTCGCAGGCATCGCTCAGGGTGCTGGCTTACCACGATATCGAGCAGGTGGAGCCGTTCCGTGCGCAGATGGAGTACGTGGCGACCCACTACGCCCCGGTCTCGGGCCAAGACGTCGTCGCGTGGCTCGACGGGAAGCCGCTGCCGCCCAAGGCCGTATGGGTGACGTTCGATGACGGCTACCCGTCCGTAGTGAGTGAAGGCATGGCAGTTCTCGCTGCCTTTGGCATACCCGCCACGATGTTCGTATGTCCCGGAGTCGTCGACTCGAACCAACCCTATTGGTGGCACGTCGTCGAAGCCGTCGAACCTGCGGCGGTGCCGCGACTCAAGACCGTCCCCGACGCGCAGCGCAGAGAAGAGGTCGCCCGGTTGGGCGAGCTGATCTCCGACTCGACCGGAGCGCCACCAGCCCGTCCGCAACTCACGACACCACAGATGCAATCATGGAT
This sequence comes from Acidimicrobiia bacterium, assembly GCA_029865445.1. Lineage (GTDB taxonomy): Bacteria > Actinomycetota > Acidimicrobiia > Spongiisociales > ZC4RG35 > JAOUGY01. The sequence goes on from JAOUGY010000166.1 coordinate 4,653, forward strand.
CGATGCAGGCTTCGAAGTGGGAAGCCACACCTGGGATCATCCAATGCTCGACCGGTGCTCCGAACACGAGCAGGATCGTCAAATCCGCCTCGCCCACGAATGGCTTCTCGACCGCATCGAGCCCATTCTGTTCGCTCACCCCAACGGAAACTGGACGACGCATGCGGAAGCCCTGCTCGCCGAGCTCGGTTACCGCGTGTATGCCAGGTTCGACCACAAGCTGGCGGGACCAAACCCGTCGATGTCGAGACTCCGGGTGAACGCCACCGAGGACATCGATCGCTTTCGAGCGATCGTGTCGGGAGTTCACCCACTCGTCCACCGATTGAGAGGAGGCTCATGACCCCCATGTCGAGATTGGATCGAGCCCGGCGGGCGATGGTCGACCATGGGATCGATTGTCTCCTGCTGTCGGTGGGTCCCGATCTCCCGCATCTCATCGGATACGAAGCGATGGACTCCGAGCGGTTGACGATGTTCGTGCTCACGACTTGGTCCGATCCCGTTCTGGTTGTGCCCGAATTGGAACGGCGGCGCGTACAGCCAGGACCATTCGAGATTCATTCCTGGGGAGAGACCGAAGACCCGATCGGTATGGTCGCCGCCCTCTGCGGCAGGCCCACCGTAGCGGCGATCGGGGACACCACACGGGCGGCGTTCCTCACCGAACTCCTCGCGTATCTTCCCGCAACGACGTTCGTGCCGGCGTCGGGAGTGCTTCGCTCCTTGAGGTCGATCAAAGATGCCGCCGAGGTAGAGGCTCTGCGGGATGTAGCGGATGCGATCGATCGGGTCATGAACCGGATCCCGACGGACGTGGCGTTCATCGGTCGTCAAGAGCGCGACATCGCCCGCGACCTCGTCGAGATGATGCTCGAGGAAGGTCACGATGTGGCTTCCTTCTGGATCGTCGCGGCAGGAGCGAATGCGGCGTCGCCGCACCACGAGCCTGGAACATCGATTGTGAAGCCGGGCGACGCGATCGTCGTCGACATCGGCGGACGCCGGAACGGTTACTGCTCGGACTCCACGCGGACTTTTGTTGCCGGTACTCCCGGGCAGGATCTCGTGGAGGTGCACGCGGTCGTCGCGGATGCCCGCTCGGCGGCGTGCGAAATGGCCCGCGCCGGCGTTTCGGCAGCCTCCGTAGATCAGGCGGCCCGGGACGTAATCGATGCCGCCGGGCATGGGGAAGCGTTCATCCACCGACTCGGGCACGGCATCGGCCGGGAAGGACACGAGCACCCCTACCTCGTTGCCGGAAACCACGAGCTGCTCCAACCGGGCAACGCCTTCTCGATCGAGCCGGGCATCTATCTGGAGGAGAGGTTCGGTGTGCGGATCGAAGACATCGTGGTCATCGGGCCGGAGGGAGCCGTAGAGGTTCTCAACAACTCCGATCGCTCGCTCATCGAGGTTGGCTGACCGGCATCGGGTCGGCGACCGGAGACCCGCTCTCAGCCCACCGTGACGACGATTCGGGTGAGTCGTACGAGGGTGTTTTGCCAGTACCACCGGCCTTCGATCGAGAACGTGCCCGACGAGGGAGTGGTGATGGTGGCGCTCCAGGTTCGCGTCGCCGCGGTCGAGGACTGCGAGACCACCGGTCCGGATGTCGCTCTCACGGCACCGTCGACCCTCAGCTCGAAATAGGTGTTGGAGGCTGCGAACGCGGCCTCTTCCCCTGACTCGTAGGGCAGAGCCTGCTCCCAGCCCTCTGCCACCCTCACCTTGCGTCCCGGTGGCGACGTGGCCGTTCCGCTGCACCGGAGGCCGTCCTTGGAGCAGAACCAGCCCGAGGACAGCACCAAGCGGGGGGCGAGCACCGGAAGATCGAGAGCGCGAGCCAGGAACGACGCCATCTGGCCCCTCGTCACAGGATCGGTCGGGCAGAAGCGGTCGTTGGCAGGTGGATTGCACCCAAGCGTGATTCCGGCGGAAGCGAGACGTTCGATGTCGGCCTCGAACTCCGAGTTGTCGTCGTCTACGAAGGTCGCAGAGCCGCGGGCAGTCAGTCCCAGCGCCCGGACGAGAAAAGCGGCCATCTGGGCCCTCGTGACCACGCTCTCCGGACAGAACCTGTTGTTGGTTGGAGGGTTGCAGCCCCTGGTCACGCCAGTAGCCCCCAGCCATTCGATGTCGGCTTCGAACACAGACTGGTCGTCGTCCACGAACGTGGTTGCCGGCCCCTGAGTCAGGATGTCGCGGAAGCCCCGGTGCATGAAAGCAGCCATCTGACCCCGGGTGACCAGAGCATCGGGGCAGAACCTGTCCGAGGTCGGGGGATTGCACCCCACAGTGATTCCCGCGGTTGCCACCGCCTCGATGGCGCCCTCATGCACGGAGGTGTCGTCGTCGACGAAACGACCGGAGATGCCTGCCGCTCCCACCGGCGCCGCCGACCAGACGATCGTCCCCAACGCGAGCGCGATTGCGACGACTCGCCTCATGAGATCTCCATCGAGGCGAGCACCGAGTTGATCTGTCCGAGTACGTCGGCTCGATCCATGTGTGATCCGACTACCAGGTACAGGCAGAAGGCTCGACCGGCGTGGGTGAAGAAGCGCTGAACTCCGGACATGTGCGGGATCGAGTTGTGAAGGGTTTCCCGGGAGAAGTCTCCCTTTGACACGAATCGGGGGATGCCCTGTGACGAGAACAGAGGTTGTCCAGCGGACTCCGGTCCGTATTCGAACAAGACGATGAGCACATCACCCGGATGCATCGTTTCAATGGCGCCGCCTCCGAAGTCGCCCCGACCAGGTGGAAGCGGGAAGTTCGCCAGGTGCATCACCGTCGGTCGCTGGGCGCCATCCGAGAGGAGTTGGAGGCCCTCGTCGAGCTGGCCTTCCCATCCCGTGGGTAGGTCGACTGCGATCTGGCGTCCGGAGAACCTCATGAGGTGCCCATCGCCAGCCCTGCCACCACCACCACGGCAGCGGCGTTCACGAACCGAGCGATCCGTCCCAGATCGGCCACCTTCATGTGGAAACGATTGAGCCGCTCCGGGCGATCGATCCAGCCCGCAGCCACCAGTGGTACCGCTCTTCCCAATCCGAAGGCGACGCCGGCGGCGAGGCCCAATCCGGGTTGCCCTGCCAGCACCAACGTCGCCACCAACCCGGGCAAGGTCCAGGTCACGACGTAGGTCGCAAAGCCGATTCCGAGCTGAATCCCGAAACCGAACCCGTACACCCATCCGCGGTACGTACCGATCCATCGCTCGTTCACCTGCCGATGGGGTGAGGTGACCGGAATGCCGATGAGATCGGCGATCGCCGCCACCGCCAGCGGGATGAGAACCCAGGGAGATGCAACGCGAAACCCCACCAGGACGCCGACCTGAGAGGCCACTGCAGTCAGAGCCAGTCCGCCGACCAGAGATCCCAGCGCAAACGCTGTGATCGTGGTGGCCCACCGATTGGATCGAGCCCGCTCACCGAGCGGGTGGATGCTCGACAGCATCGACTCTCCTCACGGGGACCAGCTCGATCGGAGCGCTGCGAGCAGGGCGGCGACGGCGATCGCAGAAGTGAGCGGCATCACACCCCGTCCTCGGGTTTGTGGTAGAGCACCGGGTCGCCGGGTTCGATTCCCGACCGGCTCAGTTCCTCGTCGGTGTCCCGGATGCGCTCGCCGCTGGAACGATGCAGATCGTGCTCGGTCTCGGCATCCCCCATCGCCCGATCGACGAGA
>JAOUGY010000167.1 GCA_029865445.1 Acidimicrobiia bacterium
CGATTGAAGATATGGACCGACGGTTCGGGGTTGGTCGAGGTGGAGCGGGTGTGTGTCGATCCGGGGGAGGGGGAGGACGAAGCGTGGGACGAACTGGTCGAAGCCATCGAGGCATTGTCCGATCCGCGGTGGGAGTCGTCACCTGACAACGCCATCGGCCCGGGCCTCACCGGGCTCGACACATGGCTGTGGTACTCGGGCCAGACCCAGATCGGGCCGGTCGACGCCACCTGGGCGGACCCGGTGGTGGGGGTGGTGTTCGAGGTCCAGGGCCGGGCCTGGAGTGGCGAACTGGCGTGGAGCCCGGGCACGGGCGATGTCATCGACCGCTCGGTGACGACGTTCGAGGAAGCGGCCGAGGCCGGCGGCTCGAAAGCGGACCCCGTCGAGACGTACATGTACGAGGTGTCCGCCGCCGACGCCGGGCACGAGGGCGGTTATCCGGTGGAGATGTCGATTCTGTGGGTGGGGGAGTGGCGGACACGGGTGGTGGGCGGCGTCTGGAGTGCATGGAGTCCCATGCCCAACACCTATCTCGACACGTTCAACGGAACCTACGACGTCTGGCAGATTCGCGGCGTCCTCACCGGCTGAACGGAGGTCACGAGTTGACGTCCTCGAACAGGTGGGCGTTGTGGAGGAAGCCGTGCACGCTGAACGGCTGGGTCGCCTCGTCCTTGTGGGGCGGGAAGACGAAGAACGAGGCAACCGCCCCGATCAGACAGCCGACCCCGCAGATGGTGAACGCCAGCGGGAAGTTGCCGAGGTCACCCAGCCAGCCTCCCAGGATGGGGAACACGATTCCACCGAAGCCGTATGACAGGAACACCCACGGATAGTTGTTGCCCACCGCCGAGTCGCCGAACTCGTCGGCGGTCAATGCGGGAAACAGGGCGAAATTACCACCGAAGTTGAACCCGATGAGCGCTGCACCCACGTACAGGCTCAACTCCGCCCCAGCCATCGATGTGAACGCGAGCAGCAGGATGCCTTGGCTCGCCGCCATCAGAATCACCGATCTCTTGCGCCCCAACTCGTCGCTGAGAACGCCCCACACCAGCCTTCCCATACCGTTTGCGAGGCTGAAAAACACAGCCATCGCCGTCCCCGCTATCGCACTTGCTCTCGCTTCATCGATACCGTTGGCACCGAGCGCCTCGATCGGGTAGAGCTTCATCAACCCGATCGACATGAGTCCCGCGCCTGCGCTCACCGCGAAGGTGAACGAGATCAGATGGAACTGAGGCGTGCGCAGCATCTCCCTCGCCGTGAAGTTCTCTCCGCCCGTTCCGGCGGCCGCCTCCGCCGGAGTGAAGCCGGCGGGCGACCAGCCGTCGGGTGGCATCCGCATCCACAGCGAACCGGCGAGTACCAGCGCCGCGAACGCGATCCCGTAGACGAAGAACGTGAAGCCGAGTCCCCGGTTCTCGATCAGATGCCCCCATTCGCCGGCGACCTTCACCCAGCCGAGCGCACCGAATCCGAAGCCCGCGACCGCAGCACCCGTGATGAAACCCTTTCGATCGGGGAACCACCGCATGCCCACGGCTATCGGAACCACGTATGCGAGACCGATTCCGGCGCCACCGACGAGCCCGACCCCGAGCAGCACGATCCAGAAGTTGGAGCCGCCTCCGAGGCTGGCCAGGACGTAACCCGCTCCGAGAGTGAGGCCGCCCATCATCGCCAACCGCTGGGGCCCCCACGTCTTCAACCGACGGCCCGCAAAGACCATCATGCCGGCGAAGGTCGCGAGGCCGACGGAGAACACCACCTGGGTTTGGGCTTTGGACCAGCCCGCATCGCGGAGGGCGGGTGTGAACACCGACCACGCGTAGATCGCTCCCAGGCACAGCTGAACGAGGATGGCACCAACCACCACGCGCGACCGCCTCATGACATTCGACCTTTCTCAGAGCACCGCCATCCAAGGTATGGGCCGCGTCGGTCCCCCGACAGGGGCCAAAGGTCAGTGGCGGGTCTCATGCAGCGATGACCCGACCAGCCATCATCTCGCTGATTCGTCGCTCGCCGCGCTCGAATACACCTGGCGCCTCGCTCATCCACTCGGGTTGGTTCAGGACGTCGTTGCCGAGGAGTAGCGAACGAGCCACGAGCATCAGCGGCACCTCTCTGCCCTTGGGGTCAGGCCACTCCGCGACCCCTTCGTATCCTTCCCGGAACCACCAGCACCGTCGGTCGAAATCGTCGCTTCCCCACAGGTAATAGAAGGCGGTCCCGATGTCCTGGACGGGCCAACCCCACATCTGGTCTTCGAAGTCGAAGATCGAAACCCGGCCCCGTAGGATCTTGGCGTTCCAGCCGTGGAGATCTCCGTGGATCATGCGAATCGGCCCGGTATCCGGCAGCGCTGCGAACCAATCTTCAATCCGCTCGATGGCTTCCGAGTACACAGTGCGGCGCCGGGGGGGAAGGATATCCGGTCCAGCTTGCTTCAGGAGGTTGAACGGCGCATCGAACGGATAGACGCTCGTGTAGCGCGGTGCAACAAAGGTCGGGGAAGGAGCGAAATCGAGGCTGGCGGTGTGCAGCCGTGCCATCGCAGCCCCGTACGCCCTCATCGTGTCCTCCGACAGTCGTTCCGCGAGGAGCGGACCCTCGAGCCAGGAGAACACGCAACAGGTGCGGGCTTCCGGAATACCCGGGAAACTGTGGGAACTCACCAACGATCCCGACGAGTTCTTGATCGGACTCGGGACGGTGATCTCGGGCCGGCCCGCCAGGTCGGCCAGCCATTCCAATTCCGACAGAGTTCGTTCGCTGGTCTTTCCGGCGGGTGGCGCCATCCCGATCCTCAGGACGTATCGGTCACCGGATGAGGTGTCCACGCGGAAGATGCCGTTGGTCGAATCGGTCATCGCCCGGAGGCGGACTGCTTCGAACGGGTAATCGGCCACGACGTCCCAGGCCATGGCGCGGAGGCGGCGAAGACGTCCCACGGGGGTGAGTTGATTGAAGTCTTGGACCATCTGGCTCCAGTCTGGTTCGAATCCCAGGCTGTCGACGACGGAATTGATTCCTCTCGAGAAATCCGTTTGAGAGTTGGTGTTTCCTGTCGATGAACCTAGGAGACCGGTAGCTGGAGAGGCATTTGCCGCTCGACACCCCAACCGACACATCAGATCTGTTCTCGGTCACCGACGATCTCGAGCGGGCCGAGCGCGCACTCGAGTGGATCTCGGGGATGAAGCCGTGCGACGTCCCGGTCGATCTTCAGGGAGATGAGCTGGGTCTGGCCGTCGTGGAGGAGGTGTCGCTTCTCGAGTCGACGCCTCGGGGGGCCCACACCGAGTGGGTCGTGACCGACTCGGGTGTGGTGTGTTTCACCGATCGTCGCATGGTTTTCGCCGGCTCGAGCGAGGTCGAGTTCCGAATCGACGACGTCGACACGGACGAGACCACCGAGGTTGGTTGGGTGCTGGGGGTCGGTTCCCGTCTGAGACCTCACGTGCTGGCGGGACCGCTCGAACAACTGCAGGTCTGCTGGCTGGCGCTCCGAGATGGTGCCGAGGGCATCGATCCTCGTCAGCGGTGGCGGGAGCTCAGAGCCGCCGCGACGGCCCGACTCGCCGGCTGGTCGTCGGAGCCAGAACGCGGCTCGGTGGAGACCAACGGCGACGGTGAGGTTGGAGCCGGCGGCTCTCGACTTCCTACCCAGGATGGGGCCAGGTGGGAGTCTTCGGATGGTGACGGCTCCACCGCGGATGTGGAACCAGTGGTCGAACTTGTGCCGCCAGAGCCTGAGTCGGTGCCCGCCAATCAGGTGCCCGGTGCCGAGGAAGCGACGCCCGAACCGCCGCCTCTTGTCGGGGAGGTGCCGGCGCCCGCTGTTGCATCGATGGTGTCCCCTGAACCCGCCTCAGTCGATTGGACGTCCGAATCAACTGAGCCAGAGTTGGTCGCTGCGTCCGAGGGCGCGGGTGTCGACCGTCGAACGGCCAGACGAGAACTCGAGTCCGCCAAGGCAAGGCCTCGTATCGGACAGCACCAGCAGGCCCAAGACTCCCCGTCTGCTTTCTCGGGTTCGATGAAACGATTGGCCATAGCGGGATTGCTCGTGATCGTCGCCGCTGCCGTGTGGTGGTTCGCATCCCAGTCGACGGGTCCGGCGGAGACTGCAGCACAGGCCGTTGTCGGGGAGAGCGGTCGGGTACTCGCAGTTGTCGCCGCCGATACGGTCTTCGTCGAGGTCGACGGGAGCGAGGTCACGGTTCGGCTCGCCGGGCTGTCGTTGGTGAGATCCGACCGCGCAGAAGCTCTCGCGACCGCCAAGACTCTGCTCGACGACCAGACCGTCACGTTGGTCGATGAGCCCAATGGTCCTGCTGGAAGGTCCTGGGTCTATGTCGATGGAATCCTGACCAACGTCGAGTTGGTAGCGCGCGGGGTGGTGACCGTGGATGCGGCTGGTCTCACCATGTACGAGGAGCTGAAGGCCGCCGAGAGGTCCGCTCAAGAGGCGGCTATCGGGATCTGGGGCGACGCCGACTCGAACTGACCGAGTCACAGGTTTGCGGTCAGGAACTCCAGCAAGGTGGCGCGAATCTCGGGTGTCGTGTCTGCCACCAACGTCGAGTGCTCGGATCCCGGCCAGGTTGTGATCACGTCGGAACCAAACCGCTGTTCCCACGCCTGCACCCGGGCAGCCGTGCAGAACCGATCGTCTTCGAATGCAGTCACAAGAAGCGGCTTGCCCGATTCGACGGCCCGGTCGACGCTGGCGACGCTCGCGCCCAGTTCCGAGGCGTCGATGTCGGCCCGGGCGGACCGGAACGGGAGGGATGGCTGCGCGGCCACGGCGGCGCCCACCGAGTCGTCCCAGATCAACGACAAGACGAGTCCGCCGGTGGCACACATCCCGATCACTCCGACCTTGCCGTCGGGAGCATCCTTGGCGACTTCGTGGCACAGACTGCGAAGCCAACCGGTGATCTTGCTGTCGCGGTCCGATCGGAACATCGCGAACTCGCGGCTGACACACATCTGGATGAAGCCGGCATTGGAGGACTGGCCGATCTTGCCGAACAGGAGCGGCAGGTGAGCGTCGAATCCTTCGTCGCGAAGCCATTCGCCGAAGGCCATCGTGCCTGCGCTGAGTCCGGGGAGTTCGTGGAACACGATGATCGGCGATCGTCCCGGATTCGCCGCTCGCAAGACGATTCGCTCCTTGCGCCCGTCGCTGTGGGTGTATTCGGTGAATGCCATCCCGATCACGCTACGCCCGAGAGGCCGAAATTGCGTAGCTCAGTGCCGGATGCGGCACCCAGCTACGCAATTTCGGTTCGAGGGTCACCAGCGGATGATCATCGAGCCCCATGTGAAGCCGGATCCGAAGGCGGCAGCCGCCACGAGCATGCCCGCCTCGAGCCGGCCGGACTTGGCGGCTTCATCGAGGCAGATGGGAAGTGTCGCCGCGGTGGTGTTGGCGGTGTGATCGATCGTGTTCACGATCTTGTCCGCCGGGGCGCCCAGCCGATGGGCGGCGGCTTCGATGATTCGCATGTTCGCCTGGTGGAACACGAAGACGTCGATGTCGTCGGCGGTCAGGTCGTTGGCTGCAAGCGCCTCCTCGACGGCCTCCGGCATCCGGGTGACGGCATTGACGAACACGGCCCGGCCGTCCATCTGCGGATACTGAAGTCCGGCCTCGAGCTGAGCGGAGGTGGAGAACTTCTCGTATGCCATCCCCGGTGCCGGGAGCCACAGAGCCTCGGCGAATGCGCCGTCGGCGTGGAGGTGGGTCGACAGGACGTGCGAGTCCACGGCAGGGTCCGACACCTCCGTAGCCTGCATCACGGCGGCGCCTGCCCCGTCGCCGAACAGCACGGACACGTCGCGCCCGCGGGTCGTCAGGTCGAGGCCCTTGGAGTGAATTTCGGCTCCCACCACGAGAACCGTGGATGCGTTCCCAGCCCGGATCATCGCATCGGCGATCGACGTGGCGTAGACGAACCCCGTGCACTGCTGACGCACGTCGATGGCCGGGATTCCCGGGAGGTCGAGTTTCGCCTGGAGGAAGCACGCGTTCCCCGGGAACTCGTGGTCGGGACTCAGGGTGGCGAAAACGATCATGTCGATGTCGGATCGATCGAGCCCCGCTGAATCGAGGGCGGCGTCCGCAGCCTTCAGCCCCAGATCGGTGGTCGTCACATCAGGTTCCACCCACCGACGCTCGGAGATGCCACTCCGCGTCTTGATCCATTCGTCGGAGGTGTCCATCATCTCGGCCAGGTCGTCATTGGTCACGACTCTGGGTGGGAGATACGAACCGATCCCGATGAACCTCGACCGATGCACCTTCGCTCTCTCCTTCGCAGACCGGGCGACGGTAGTCACTCGGACGACCGATGGACCACAATGGCTCGATGAACATCCGCCTCCTCGACGATTCGGACGCCGCGGCAGCCAGTGTTGTCGTGAACGCGGCTGCTGCCTGGTACGCCGAAATCGTGCCGGGGTATTCGGGAGTCGAGATGGACCCGGCGGAGTGGATCGCAGAGGGGAGGCGGCTCGCCTGGTACGGGGCGTTCGACGATGGTGTGCTCGTCGGTGTGATGGGTCTCGAATACGTCGATGACGTGGCGCTGTTCCGGCACGCCTATGTCCTGCCGTCCCACCAGCGTTCAGGTGTCGGCTCGATGTTGCAGCAGAAGCTCATGGCTGATCTCCGTCCGGTCTCCCGCGTCCTTATCGGTACCTACGCCGCCAACTACAAAGCGCGCCGCCTTCTGGCGAGGACGGGTTTTGTGCTGGTCGCCGATTCGCAGGCCGAGTTGCGTCGGTACTGGAACATCCCTGATGACCGCCTATCGACATCGGTCGTGTACGAAATGGCGATCAGCGACGCGACAACGGGGTGAACTCGGCTCAACACCCACCAACCCGGTTGTTTCGCTGGTCCCAGTAATTGGGGCGCAGGCCCGGCTCGGGCTCGGTACGGTCGATGCATGGAAGAGCATGGCTGGCCGCTGTGGGACTTGCGCATTCGGACGCCCCGTCTGGTGTTGCGTCCGCCCCGAGAAGCTGATCTCTCCCGGCTCGTTCAGGTCATCCGTGGGGGGATCCACGAACCCGGTGTCACACCCTTTCGGTTCGACTTCTGTTGTCAGCCGCCCGAGGAGATCTTCCTTGGCACGGCGCGGTTCTACTGGCGTTCGATGGCGGAGTGGAAGCCTGAGAAGTGGTCGTTGATCCTCGCGGTCGAGGAGGAGGGGACCATCGTCGGCGTCCAGGGGGTCGACGCCCAAGACTTCTCGGAACTTCGCACCGTGGCCACCGGGTCGTGGCTGGGGCGGTCCTTCCAGGGCCGCGGAATTGGCAAGGAGATGCGACACGGAGTGCTGCATCTTGCCTTTGCGGGTCTGGGTGCCGCAGTTGCGCTGAGCGGCGCCCGGGTCGGCAACGCCCAATCTCTCGGTGTGTCCCATGCACTGGGTTACCGGGAGAACGGGCTGAAGCCGATGATGTTCGGGCAGCAACTCGGTGAAGAGATCGGGCTGAGGTTGGACCGGGCAGACTGGGAACGGTCGGAGCGCCCGCCCATCGTCATCGACGGACTCGATGGGTGCCGTTCCATGTTCGGAGAGTCGCTACCGTCAGGATGACGGAGGTGCAGTTGAAGAGGGTCGTCATCGTGATGGCGCTGGTGCTCGTCGGCTGTGGTGAAGAGCCCACAGGGACGAACCTTCCCACGACGGCGGCGCCGGTTTCGGTGACGATCACCGACACGACTGGCGCCGACGACTCTCACGCCGAGGTCCCACCCGAGGTCGTGAACACCGACCTCGAAGCGATCGTCCTTCCCATCCTCGCCGACGCCGCCCAACGAGCCGGCGTCCCCCAAGGTGATCTGAAGGTCATCGGCTGGGAGGCGGTCGACTGGCCCGATGCGTCACTCGGCTGTCCACAACCGGGGTTCGTCTACCCGCAGGTGGTGACGCCCGGCTTCAAGATCGAAGTCGGGGCCGGAGATGTCTCGCTCGACTACCGATCCGACCGCCGCGGCGCCTTCACCCTCTGCCCCTGACTCCCGCCAGCCCTGGGTTTGAGGAGGTGGGAGACGGGCGGAGGGCCCCGGTTGGGTCTCCTCCCTTCTGATCGGCGTTCGAGTTTGAGGACCGGTGGCGATCGGGCCGGTCGTGTTGTCGCCCACCGCTCCAGCGGTCCGTCAAATGGCGACACGCCCGGCGAAACGAGGCACCAGCGTCGGCGCGCACGTTTCCTCGCGATACCGCG
>JAOUGY010000488.1 GCA_029865445.1 Acidimicrobiia bacterium
CAGTTCGGTGATGGTCATGTCACCCACCGCCGGGTCACGGTCGTCATTCACGACAACGGTGAAGGCCACCGTCCCACCGGGCTCGGGAAGGGAGGTCGGATTGGCAGTCTTGACCACGGAGATGTCGGGCGCCGTGATTGAAGGCGTGTTCGTGAATGTGCACACAGTTGCCGTGCCACCTGTGAGGGCGATCTGTCCGGAATCGGTGATGTCGACTGCGGGACCACCGTCGGTCGAACAGAGAAGGGACTCGAGTGCGTGCGTGGATGGGCCCGACTCGGCAAGGGTGTACGTACCTTCCTCCACTGGGCTGAGCGGGGAAATGCCATCGGCACTCAGAACGACTACGCCCCCAGCCGAGGCAGTCATTGTCCACAGGGAGGCGTCAGCGTCGGCAACCTCTTTGACAAGCTGAAGGAAGGCTGGGAGCTCTTCGAAGATGCAGTCATTCGAGTTCGACGATGGGGAGGCTGAGGTCTTCGTGCAAGTGTTCAGCAACCGAAGCCCCTCGACGCTGTTGCCATTCAGGCCGGTGAGCTGGCACTCCGCCTGGAGGTCAGGCTGATCGTCTGGCGTGAAGTACGAATCGACGATCACCGGAGTCTCGCAGCTGACCGCGTACTGAGTCGACACTGGGTTGTTGCCGTTGCACTTCTGTTGACTGCCGCTGTAGTCCAGCCCACAGTCGTAGACCGCATACACAGGGAATCCGGCAGTGATCGTCGACGCGTCGTCGAACTGGACGGAATAACACACCGAGGTGACGGTTCCGTCAGCTTCTTCGAAGTAGGTGCACGTGTCGATCGAGTTGTTTCCCGAGAGATTGGTCTCGTCCCACGCCCATCCGAAGGCACCGTGGGGGGCGATGATCGCAGCCGTGAGATCCTGCTGGCTTCCGCCGGGATCGTTGGCTTGGTCGAGTTGGTCGGGGCCTTGGCTATCGGTCACCGTCACTGGGGGAATGTGGTCCGCCAGCGCGGGCATGGCACCCAGCGGCACCATCGTCGTGACCAGCGAGATGATCGAAAGAATGCCGATTCGCGCGCGCAAACGCCGCGAGGTGAGCGGGTGTCCCATCATTGCCCTCCTGCACTCCGGAGGATTCCGGAGGTTGCTCCCGAGTCGTTCGACTCATGTCCCAACAAAAACCCTACGTGAGACTTTCGTTCCCCAAAAGAGAAACTTGAGGACTATTGGTCATACACACACCATGACTAGTCACACGGCGATTCAGGAGCGAGCGGGCTTCGACCTCGACACGAGATCGAAGGTTTGGACGGACTCTCACCGACCGTTGTCGGAGAAATGCATCCAGTCTTTGAGGCTGTTCCAATCGCCTCCCCAGGTCCACCCGAACTCGGCGAAGGCCTCCACCGCGACGCTCCCATCGACGATCACGCCCGGGTAATCGGCACTCCGGTCTAGATAGAAGCTCGCCAATTCCGGCAAAACCAGATCGCCTTTGAGGTAAGGGTTGTGGAACGGGTTGATGTCGATGGCGAGTCCATAGGCGTGTCGAGACCAGCTACCCGACCCTACGGCGGGTCGACACACGAACGAAGTGGTTTCGTTGAAGTCACCGGTGGGATGTGCATCCACTTCTTCCTGGCGGATCACTCGCATCTGCTCGATCGGGAATCGGGCGGCGTGAAGTTTCCTGAAGGCGCCGACGACGTCGTCGGCCCATGCCGCGTTCACGATCATCTCCCCGGTGTGGTACTTCTGGTCGAATCCCCAGTGCGACACGGTGATGTACGACAGCTCGTCCAAGGTGACCGGGCACTCGTCGGTCCAGGTCGATCGGGCCAGCACGTCGGGCGGGATCGGACCGATCGTCCAGGAGAACTGATCGTCGACGGGCGGCGACAGCAGGTCGAGAGTTTCGAACTGGCGATTCTGCAGCTCCGGTGGAGTGGGGAGCACCTCCCCGAATTCGTCGGGCCGGAGCGGAAGCAGCCGTGTGCCGAGCCATTCAGGCCGGGCGTAGGGATTCGCGGTGGTCGTGGTCGTGGGGGCGGCCACCGTCGTTGTGGGTTCTTCCGTGGTGGTAGTCGCCGGCGGAGCTGTGGTGACAGGAACCGACGGCGGAAACACCTGCGTGTCCCCGGCCGGAGTGGCCGTGCACGCCGTCAACACCACCAAGAGAATGCCAACCCGGCGCATCCTCACAAGCTACCGCCCCACCCAGGCAAACCGATCGCATTCGGACCGGCCGGGCGCGGACACCAGGGGCGACGCTTCACCATAAAATCTCGACAATCTGCTTGCAGTGTCTTTGTCTATCCTCTAGTATCGAACGTATGTTCGATCCACAAGTAGATGTGACAATCGATCACCTGGAACAACTCATCATCACCAGCGAACTCGAGATCGCCCGTATCCGCGCCGCCCAGGTCGCCGCCATCCGGCTCCTCGACGGGGCCCAGGTGGCCACCACCGACGGCAGCCGTACCCTCACCGACTGGGTAGCCGCCAAAGTTG
>JAOUGY010000487.1 GCA_029865445.1 Acidimicrobiia bacterium
CACTGCGTCGACCGCCCCCTGCATCCTGGTGCCGACCGATGCCGCCACGAGTGAGCTTCCTGCGACGAAACCGCCGTTCCATCCAACACCCAGCAGGAACAGACCGGCCGTGAGCATGATCGTGGACGAGGGTGGGGCAGCCGCCGCCAAGACCGCCGACACGGCGAGAAGAGCCACGGACCCGACGAGGACTCGAACCGGACCGAACACATCGACCAGTCTGCCCGTGAGCGGTGAGAATGCGAACATGCCGAGCGTGTGGGCGGAGATCACCGTGCCCACCGCATCGAGTCCGCCGCCGGCGTCCTCGATGTGGATCGGAGTCCCGGTCATGATCAACACCATCACGATCTGGCCGAACACCATGGAGATGAGCGCCAGCCGGACATTGGGGTTCGTCAGCGCCTGTCCGAACCGCAACGTCTTGGACGTTTCCCCGGGCTGGGCGGTGACCTCGGCGTGAGCGGGTCGGAGGGCAATGGTGTAGGTGAGGGCGGCGAGAGCCATGAACAGCGCAGCGAGGCCGTAGCCGCCCACATACTCGGGCCGGCCCGCCGCGGTGGCGAAACCGGCGGCCGGCTCCAGCAGGGCGGGACCGGCGACGGCACCCACCGTCCCCGCCCAGACGATCAACGACACCGCGGTACCGCGACGTGCCGGTTCGGCGATCTCGGCTGCCGCGTATCGAGAGAGCTGGGAAGAGGCCTGACCGAATCCGAGTATCGCCATACCGCCCGCGAGCAGGAGAAAGCTCGATCGATTGACGCCCCAGGCGGCGATGAGACCGCCGACGGCGGCGCACGAGTATCCGAGGATGAGGCCGCGCCGACGTCCCCGACGGGCGGCGTCGGCCGACAGCAGCGCGGCACCCGAAGCCGTTCCGATGACTGCGAGGGTGGCCGGGATCCCGGCGAGCCCGGCGGAGCCCGTGATCGAGCGGGCGGCGAGGGTCGACACGGTGATGGCGGCGATGTACGCCGTGGTTGCCAGCGCCACGCCACTGAAGAGAGTGGCAGTCAGGCGCGTTCTGATGGAGGGGGGGACGGTCACCGGGGGAGTCTAGGGATTCCCACTGCCCGGGACATCGAGCCGAGTGGGCGTGTCAGTTGCCCGCTGTGCCTTGTGCCGTTTGCGCGGCGGCCTGTGCTGCTCGGGCTGCCTTCACCCGATCCCCGAGACCGAATCGCTGTTTGGGGCGAAGGTCGACCACTGCCCCGAGCGTCTCGGCAAAAGCGCTCGGATCGTCGGGAGCGAAGGTGTACTCGGCCTCGTCGAGCTTGAGGAGAAAGCGAAACACGGTGACCCGTTCACACCGAACGCTGTCGAGCGGCCAGGCACCCAGACGGCGGTGACCTGCCACCACCCGAACCCACTCGCCGTCGACCTGCACAGTGGCCGTGACCGGGTCACCTCCGGCATGGGCCACGAATCCACCTTTGAAGGTATGCATCACTCGCTCCTCGATTTCCCTAGCCCCGCCAGCATCGTAACCGGAGAAGAATGTCTCGCATAGGTCTATCGACCCATATCCCCGTTGGTAGTGGTCACCTGCGAAGATGTGTGCATGTCCTACATCCCTTCCGCCGCCGTCCGCTTTGTGACCGCGACGACGCTGTTCGACGGTCACGACGCCTCGATCAACATCTTCCGACGGATGTTGCAGGCCTCGGGAGCGGAGGTGATTCATCTCGGCCACAACCGGTCGGGAATCGAGATCGTCGACGTTGCCATCCAGGAGGACGTCCAGGGCATAGCCGTCACGTCGTATCAGGGCGGGCACATGGAGTTCTTCAGGTATCTCCGGGAGCTGCTGGACGAGCGGGGGGCACCGCACATCAAGGTGTTCGGGGGTGGTGGGGGAACGATCCTCCCGGAAGAGGGCGAGACGCTCGAGCGTGAGGGCGTGGCGAGGGTCTACTCACCGGACGACGGCCGTCACATGGGGCTTCAGGGGATGGTGGACGAGATGCTCGCCACGTCCGACTTTTCACTCGGCGAACTCGACGGGGGAGAACTGGCCAACCTGACGGCGAGTGACCATCGCACGATCGCCCGCCTGATCACCGCCGGGGAGAACCACGCCGACAAGTACGCAGACGTATTCGAAGAGCTCGCAATCAGGGCGTCGACATCCGGGGTGCCGGTCATCGGCATCACGGGAACAGGCGGTTCCGGGAAGTCGTCACTGGTCGACGAGTTGCTGCGCCG
Organism: Acidimicrobiia bacterium; assembly: GCA_029865445.1. GTDB lineage: Bacteria > Actinomycetota > Acidimicrobiia > Spongiisociales > ZC4RG35 > JAOUGY01. The sequence goes on from JAOUGY010000487.1 coordinate 2,209, forward strand.
TTTTCTACTCGACCACACCGACCTCACGGTTGCCGTGATCTCGGTGGACCCTTCCAAGCGGCGAACCGGCGGCGCCCTACTCGGAGACCGGATCCGGATGAACTCGCTGCCCCACCCGCGGGCCTATATGCGGTCGCTAGCAACGCGACAGCCCAATCTGGCGCTGTCGCCGGCCGTTCGTTCGACGCTCGATGTTGTCCGCGCTGCCGGGTTCGACGTGGTCCTGCTCGAGACCTCAGGTATCGGTCAGTCCGACACCGAGATCGTGGATTT
>JAOUGY010000168.1 GCA_029865445.1 Acidimicrobiia bacterium
TGGTCGGCGCAGCGGGCATCGTGGCCGTCGGTTTCCTCGTCGGGCTTGTTCTGCCCCGAGATGCGGACGCGGAGCCGACGGGAACCACCCTTTCCCTCCCGGATGTCATCGTCCCACCGGCTCCGACCACGCTCCCGACGAATCCGCTGCCACCGGACCTCGAAGAACCGTTCGTCGATGAGTTGTTCACGGTGCCCAACCCACCCGCCGGATTCACGGTCGAGTTCAACTACACGCAGTCGAGCTCTGATCATGTGGAGCAGACCGCCGTTCTCACCGATCAGACCATCCACGTCAAGATCTCGGCACTCGTCACCGCCGCCGATCCGGAACTCCCTGCCGGCGACCCCGTGCAAGTTCGGGGACAGAGCGGCGTGGTGGATGCGACCACCGAGGGAAGGTACGCGCTGTCCTGGGTCGAGCCGGGCAAGATCCTGTTCACCATCGACGCACCCGAAGCCATACCGGTGGAGGAGTTGGTGCGTCTCGCCGAATCCCTGGAGGTGACGTGACCGAATTCGAGGACGCGGCCGAACTCATCAGCCAAGCTCGGGAGGAACTCCACCGGGTTGTGGTTGGGCAGGAGCGTATGCTCGACAGGATCCTCGTGTCGTTGATCGCCGACGGTCACTGCCTGCTGGAGGGCGTACCGGGGCTGGGAAAGACCCTCACATTGTCGACGCTGGCGAAAGTGATGGGTGGGTCGTTCTCCCGGATCCAGTTCACGCCGGATCTCCTTCCATCGGACATCGTCGGAACCCGGCTCTACCGGCCTTCGGCCGAGAGGTTCGACGTCGAACCGGGTCCCATCCTCGCCAACTTCGTGCTGGCGGACGAGATCAACCGCGCTCCGGCGAAGGTCCAGTCGGCGATGCTCGAGGTCATGGCCGAACGCCAGGTCACGATCTCGGATAGGACCTTTCCGGCACCGCAACCATTCCTCGTCATGGCGACCCAAAACCCGATCGAGTCCGAGGGCGTATACCCGCTCCCCGAAGCGCAGCGAGATCGCTTCCTGATGAGAGTGCCGGTGGACTATCCGACTCTCGACGAGGAACGCAAGATCATCGAACGCATGGACCTGGGTTCCAACGCGGCCGAGACCCTGCTCGGTCCTCAGGCGGTCCTCGAACTTCAGAGGTCGGCCCGAGCGGTCGTCGTGCCCGAATCCGTTCGCGAATACGCGCTCGGTCTCGTTCAGGCCACACGGCATCCACTGGAAGCCGGTCTCACCCAACTCGACGGCCTCATCGCCTTCGGTGCCAGCCCCCGTGCGTCGATCGCTCTCATCCGCTGTGGCCGGGCTCTGGCGTTGGTCCGGGGGCGGGACACCGTGTCGGTTCAGGACGTCTACGACGTCGCCTACGACGTGTTGAACCACCGGCTGATCCTGTCCTTTGACGCCGTCGCGGATGGAGTCGGAATCGACGACATCCTCGTCGAAATCCTCTCGAGGTTCCCGGCCCGGGACGGTTGGCTGGCGGCGGGATGATGGCGTGAGGCCGGAGCTGCTCGCCAAGATCCACGGGATCGAGCTCGCCGTGGTCGGCCGGGTGGAAGGACTGCTGCAGGGGGACCACCGGGGGTTGTTGCCAGGGCCCGGAGGTGAGCCGGGAGACGCTCGGCCCTACGTTCCCGGCGACGACGTGCGGCGGATCGACTGGAATGTGACAGCACGTTCGACGCGGACTCATGTGCGCGACACCACCGCCGACCGCGAGCTCGAAACGACCCTGGTCTTCGACATGTCTGCGTCGATGGAGTTCGGGTCCGGGGCGGACACGAAGGCCGATGTGGCACTGGGAGCCGGAGGAGTTTTCGGGTTCCTGACCGACAAGGCAGGCGATCGGGTGGGCGCAGTCATCGCCGGCAAGCGAACGCTGGCGATACCGGCCCGGACTGGAAGGAGCCACGTCTATGGCATCCTCGCCCGCGCCTCGGCGCCCGATGTGGCGGGTGGCGTTGCGGATTTGGCGGCGGGAATCCACAGGGTGGCCCTGCTGAAGACCCGGCGGGGATTGGTGGTCGTGGTCAGTGACTTCCTGGGAGCAGCCGACTGGGTTCGACCGATGCGCGCGCTCGCCGGCCGGCACGACGTCGTGGCCGTCGAGGTGTTCGACCCCCGCGAGGAGACGCTGGTGAACGCGGGCTCAGTGCGGCTGGTCGACCCGGAGACGGGTCGGGCAGCCTGGATCGATACGGGCTCGGCGTCGGTGCGGCGCCGCTTCGCAGACCTGGCGAAGGAGCGACGGCGGACTCTCGCCCGTGAGTTCTCGACCCTTTCGGTGACCCACATTCCTCTCTCGACCGGGGGCGATTGGGGGGCTGATGTGGTGGCCGCCGTTCTGGGGAGACGCCGCAGGATGGCGAGCACCGGACGATCGGCATGAGTTTCGAGGCCCCGGTTCGTCTCGGGCTGCTGGTGCTTCCACTCGTGCTGGCTGCCTGGTACGCGGTGACTCGATTGCGCGGCGAAGCGACGCTGGCGCGGTTCTCGGCGCTCGAGGCCGCCCGCCAGGCTTCACGGCGAACGTCTTGGAAGCGGCATGTGTCGGCCGTGCTGGCGCTGGTCGGGATCGCCGGCCTGGTGGTCGCCTTCGCTCGTCCGGTGATGGCGGTCGAGGTGCCCGTCGAGCAGGCCACCATCGTGCTCGCCATCGATGTGTCGCTGTCGATGGCGGCGGACGACGTGGCGCCGAGCCGCCTCGAAGCAGCCCAGGATGCTGCCCGCCGATTCGTGGATCTTGCCCCGGAGACGTTGCGGGTGGGACTGGTCGCCTTCGCCGGTAACGCGTTGCCTGTGGCCGCCCCCACCGCCGATCGCGGATTGGTGCGGGAGGCGATAGGGCGCCTCGGTTTGGGACAGGGCACGGCGGTGGGGGAGGCTGTGTTCGCGTCGTTGGATCAGCTCCGGCTCTCAGGCCCGCCTGAGGGGGTACCCGCTGCCATCGTGGTGCTGTCGGACGGCGAGACGACGATGGGCCGTGAAGACGCCGAAGCGGCGGCCGCCGCGGCGCAGGCCGGCGTTCCCGTGTACACGATCGCCTTCGGGACCGAGGCTGGCGAGATCGCATTCGAAGGTGAGACGATCCCGGTACCTGTGAACCAGGGGGCACTGGCGGATGTTGCGGCCGCCACCGGCGGATCGTTCTTCGAGGCAGCCTCCGAGTCGGAGTTGGCCGGGGTGTTCGACTCGTTGGAGTCTCAGATCGCATACGAAGAACAAGACCGTCAGGTCACAGACCGATTCGTGGGGATCGCCCTTGCGACCCTGGTCGGGGCCGTCGCCCTGTCCATCCGGTGGTTCGACAGGGCGATCTGATTCACTCGATTGCCCCAGGTACGGCCCGGTGTGGTCTCAGCTCACCGGGTTTGGCATCGAGGACCGCCTTGCCCACGATGGCTGTGAGGATGATCGCAGCGCCGACGAGTGAGGCTGCACCCGGCTTCTCCCCGAACACGAGGAAGATCCACACGGGTACGAACACGGTCTCGGTTTGAGCGAACACGGTCATGGCCACCGCCGGTATGGATCTCGAGGCCACGTTGAAGAGGTAGGTCCCAACCACGATGAGAATCCCACCGTGCACGACAGCCATGCCGAGATCGAAACCGGAGGGAACGAAGGGACGGCCGGTGGTCCACGTGACGGCGGCGCAGACGACGATCATCAGCGCCGCGTAGCCGGTGAGAACCGGTGACCAGTCGCGGCTCGGGTCTGCCCGGATACACACCGTGTACGAGGCGAATCCCACCGACGACATCATGGCGGCGACGTTCCCTGACATGCGGCCGGCTCCGAGATCGGCGACCACCATGACGGTCAGCCCGATCATGGCGAGCATGAGTGCCCCCACCGTCACCTTTGTGAGCCGCTCGCCCAGAAACACCCTCGCCAGGACCACCGCCACCAGAGGCGTGATCGAAGCCAGGAACGCCGTGTTGGCGGCGGTCGTGGTCTTCAGTGCGTAGATGAATGAGACCGAAGCCAGGAACAGTGAGAAACACGCGGTCACCATCAGCCAACCCGAGGTGTACGCGGTCTTGAGCGACGAGCGCCGTCCTCGGAGTCGGGCCAGCAACTCGACCACAACCAGAACGGCCACCGACCGCCACAAGAGGTACTGCCAGGCGTCCGATTCGGTTGCGGCGACTGTGGTGACCGCTCCCAGGCTCCAGGTGATTCCCGCCGAGAGGGCCATCACCGACGACCACACCGGAATCCGGATCACTGGAGCGGGGGAGATGCCGATCTCAGCCATCGGCGGCCAGCCGCGACACCTGTGCGCTACGACAAACCGCGGGTGAACGGCCCGAGACCGGAGGGTTCACCTTGGCTCCGGTGCTCTGGGCATCCGAGCACGTTACTCGGGGAGTGCCGCCCGCGAATCCGGCGCCGGCGCCGCATCAGCCCGTAGCATCCAAAGGTGATCACCCGCCACACCGCACGGCTTCTCCTGCTCGGTGTTCTTCTCGTCACGACGAGCACGCAGCCCGTGTTCCTCGTGGGTGCGTCGTTCTTTCAGATCGGTCCGGAGCTCGGGATCGGACCGGTTGGATTGGGGCTCCTCACAGCGGCTTTCTTCCTGACCTCGTCGGTTTCGTCGCCGCTTGCTGGACGATGGGTGCAGCGAGTGGGGTGGCGTCGGGCCATGCGAGTCAATTGTGTCGCTTCGGCGGCGGTCATGGCCTCGACGGCGGTGGCGGCACGGTCGGCGTGGTCACTGGCGGGCTTTCTGATGGCGGCGGCGGCCGTCTACGGGATGGCCAACCCGGCCGCGAACATGGCTCTGGCGGCTCACACCGACCCGGTTCGGGCAGCGACCGTCTTCGGTATCAAACATGCCGGCATCCCTGGATCGACGCTGCTCGCCGGACTGGCCGTACCGGTCGTCGTGATCGGCTTCGGGTGGAGGGCGTCGTTTGCGGTATCGGCTGTCCTGGCGGCGCTCGTCTGGCTGCTCATCCCGAGGTCGGAGCGCGAGGTCCATGCCGGATTCGGCTCCCAACCACGCCGGGGTGTGCCTCTCGACAGGTCGCGGCTCATCGGGCTGGCGGTGGCGTCGGGGCTGGGAGCCACGGCGGCCACTGCGCTCGGCACGTATCTCGTTTCTGCCGCCATCGACACGGGGATGTCGGAAACGGGGGCAGGTCTGCTCCAATCGGTCGGGTCGGCGATCTCGATCCTGGCGCGAATCGTTGTGGGCATCGGCGTCGATCGGCGTCAAGCCGGGGGTGTTCGAGGGCTGTTCCTCCTCTTCGGGGGCGGCGCCGTCACCTTCGCCGCGCTCACGGGCGCCAACGGCTGGGTGTTCGTGATCCTGGTCGTGGTCGCCTACGCCACGGGATGGGGTTGGCCGGGGCTGATGACTTTCACGGTCGTCGATGCCAACCGGGGGACGGCGGCGGCATCGTCATCGGTCGTTCAGGCCGGGGTATTCGTGGGAGCGGGCGCGACACCCATCGTTTTGGGGGCGGCAGTCGAACGATGGGGCTTCGATGCGGTGTGGGTGATCGTCGCCGCCGCCCTGTTGGCAGGGGCGGGCGTGGCGAGATTCATCGGGCGCGATGCAGCCGCGGATCGGGTTTGACCCATTCCGGATCCAGCGCCACGACTCGATCGGCGATCTCGGGGTCGACCCCGATGGTGTAGACGAGGTCGTCGGGGCATCGGACCGGGCTGCCCGGCAGCCGTCTCGAATCCCATGCACACGCTGCCGCGATCACCTGGGAGACCTCGGTGCTCGACGGGACGATCAATCCCCTGCGAGGGATATGCCGTTCGATTCGCGAATGTCCAGGAAGGGAACGGAGAGCAGTGACCGCATAGCCATCGACCTGGATGCCAGCGCACCGATGCGGGCTCTGGTCGACAGAAATCGAGTGGCACCATGCGGCCGGAACCGCCAGCGGTTCAGTATCGCCGACCAGGGCTGCAACGGTTTCGGCGACAGTCGCCGAATGGCTTCTTCCGGTTTGGGTCCGCTCCTTGTGTTCGATCCGGGTTTGGACCTCGACGAGAAGTGCCGCCCGATGTTCGCGGTGTCTCACGATCAGCCAGCCGAGATAGAGCGCGAAGGCCACCAGCAGGATGGCTTCCATCCAATCAGGGCCCGGGATTCCCCGGATGGCCCAGCCGAGTCCGACCGAGGCGACGACGTCCCGTGCCTGATCCGGCAAGCCGAGGTCCGGGCCGCGGGAATCCCGGTAGACGTATGCGGCCGAGACGGCCACTGTCAGGTTGTTGAGCATGACCGCCAGCAGCGTGATGGCCAACAGGGCACCGACGAACTGTGCCGTCGAGACGGTCGTTGACGTGAGCGGTCCCATGGCCGCCCCCAGTGCCCCGTGCCACAGAGTCATCATGCCGACATTGATGACGAAGTGGGGGAGCGCCCGCTTGTGCGTGTAGGCGTCCCAACAGGCGAGGGCGATCGCCTGAGCGAGGAGGACCGTGGGCGCCGCCTCCGGGCCGACCGACAGGGCTGTTGCCACGATGAGTGGTGTCGTCGGCTCGTATTCGACGCGGCTGGAGCGCAGTCTCGACCACGTGGTCAGGGCCAGCACCGCCCCCGTCATGCCGAGAGCTATCAAGCCGTCCCGACCGGTCACGGTTGACGGTCGCCAGCCTGCGATCAGGACAGCAATGGTCGCGGCCGCCCATATGACGGCGAGACGCGCACGTCGAATCCCAAACCCATGATCCACGGCACATCAATGTACCGGAACCGGGCCGGATAGGAAGGACGAGCCCGCGACCGCGAAACAAGCATCAGCCGAGTTTGACGCCGCGCATGGCCGCCTCCTTCCCCTTCAGGCAATCGGATGGTGTCCGACTGCCGACGAGTCTATCGATCTCAGGCCGAGCGACGGGAATCACGGGGCTGGGTCCTTTGGCGGCGTTAGCCTCTCGTCATGGTTGCGGTTCCGCGATGGCTGGGATACGTCTGGTTGGTGGCCGGCGCTGCCGGGCTGGCCGCAGCGGTGGCGGTTGCTTCATTCGGAGTCGGTTTCGTGGGGTCGAGCACCGAGTCGGCGGTCGAGGCGCTGTCGGTGGGGCGCCAGTTGCTGGAAACGGTGGGCGACACGACTCAGGCGGTACGTCGCGTGGTGGGCTCGACCACGGGAGGCCTGGACACTCTGGAGGGTTCCGTGGTCGACGCAGCCGGCACACTGTCGGAGGTGTCGCGATTGGCCGACGATCTGGGGACGCTGGTGACCGCCGAGATCCCGGCGAGTCTCGACGAACTCAGAGGCGCCATGCCCCAGTTGATCGGTACGGCGGGAGTCATCGACGGGGTCATGCGCGCTCTCAGCTTCGTCGGCGCCAACTATGACCCGGACGCGCCACTGGACGACTCGCTCCGGGCGCTCGACCAGCGGCTCGCGGTGATTCCCGATCAGCTGCGTTCTCAGGCGTCGGGGTTCTCCGAGGCTGCTGACGGCGTAGCCGAGTTCGGGGTGGCAGCCGTCGCCATCGCATCTGACGTTCAGACGATCCGCGAGGAACTCGCCGAGTCGAGTGCCGTCATGGACGGATACACGGCGACGGTGGCCGAGGGTGTCGCCGTCCTCGACGACCTGGAGTCGCGTCTCGTCGAGCAGGCTTCGACCGCCCGGGCATTGATCGTCTTCCTGGGGGTGGCGCTGGCCGTGGGGCAAACCGTCCCATTGGCTGCCGGACTCTGGGTCGTGCGGTCGGGCCGTCAGGCGAGCTGAGCGAGCGCCTCGGGAACGCCGCCGGACGAGATCACGATCGGTTTGTAGCCGAGGCTTTCCAAGATCCCTGCCGCGATCGACGCCCGGTTGCCGGTACGGCAGATGACCCACACCGGTCGAGATCTGTCGAAAGCGGCGAATTCGGCGAGGTCGGGAAGATAGGTGTGTGTCGACCCATCGATGTGTCCGGCCTCCCACTCCTTGGGATCCCGAACATCGAGAATCTGGAGGCCGGGGTCGCCGGCTCTGGCGTCCAGCAATTCACCCACTGTCGCCGTGCGGTAGCTCGCCAGTTCGAAGCCCTCGGAGCCCCACGCGTCGACCCCGCGGACCGCCCCGAGCACCCGCTCGAATCCGATCCGCCCCAGTTCGGTGGCGCCCCAGTTCGGATCTTGGTCGTCGCCGAGAACCAGCATGATCGGAGCGTCGTAGGGAAGCAGCCATCCGGCCCACGGCGCGAACGAGTCCCCGTATTCGATGCCGATTGATCCCGGCA
>JAOUGY010000489.1 GCA_029865445.1 Acidimicrobiia bacterium
GTCGGTGGCTCCGGCCTCGACGTAGCCTCCGATGAGGTCGGTGGTCGCCTCGATCGAGGCGAAGATCGGCTCGTCGGCCCACCCCGAGAAGTAACACCGTCTCAAAGTGTTCGGGTCTCGCCCCGCTTCCTCGCACAGTTCGTCGACGCGGCGCATCCGGGCTCGGAATGCCGGCAGGGATTCGTCCATCGGGCGGTCCTGGGCGCCCAAGGTCACGAGGCCCTCGGCGTGGTCGACGGCGATGCGGAGGGAGTTCGACGCTTGGGCTGCCACCCACAGGGGCGGGCGCGGCTGTTGGGTGGGAACGGGACGAAACGTCGCGTCCCTCATTCTGAAATGCTCGCCGTCGTGACTCACGGTCTCTCCGCGCAGAGCCCGATCAAGGATGGCGACCGCCTCCCGGAGCCGGGTCGTACGGTCGCCGGGTGCCGGAAAGTCGATTCCGAGTGCGGTGTGCTCGGTCGGATAGAAACCCCCTCCGACGGCCGCTTCGACTCGGCCATTGGAGATCTGGTCCACGGTCAGAATCGACTGGGCGAGGACCCCCGGATTGCGCATTGCCACGTTGGTGACGAGCGTCCCCAACCTGATGGAGGAGCTCCCGGTTGCCAGCGCCGCCAGCAGCGTCCACGCTTCGAGGAGGGGGATCTCCGGCGCCTCGTCGATACCGAACTGGTCGATGACCCAGGCGTTGTCGAGACCGAGCGATTCTGCGAACAGCAGGTCGTCACGAAGCGCCGCATACTCCACCACCTGAACGAGCGTCACACCGAAGCGCACAGCCACGCTCGGATGCTAGTGGTGGGCCGCCCGAGTAGGTGCGCGGTATCTCCGAGCACATGGCGCCATCTGGCAAGGACTGCCGAACTCGGGCATTCGGCGAGGAGTCAACCCTCTTTGCCCATCCCAAAGACCTCAGAACGTACGAATGGGCAACGAGCGCGGAAGGAGGACGCCGCCAGGGGCGTCATGGGCCGGAGACCGTCTCGGTATTTGGGCGACGCACCACTAGATGGGCGACACCTCTCCGGTGCCGCAGCTCGCAGAGGTCTCGGGTCCGACACGCTGCCCGGTGCGCGCCGCATCAGCGCCGTCGCGATCTCAAGACTGTCGATCATGATCCGTCGGATGTAGCCACGCTTCGAGCCTGCCGAGGGTCTTGACACTCCTTGTCACTTCTGCGACCTCGCCGATGAGGCTCCAGTCGATCCGATCGGCAAGAAGGTGAACCATCTCGGTGCGTGTCGCTTCGGTGATGTTCCACGCTGGGCGGTCACGACAGAGATCCAGCGCCGTCTGCTCGATGCTCGTCGCCCAGCCAGGACCAAGGTCGGTTTCGACCCGAACGGTATCGAGCGAGTCGCTATGTCGTTCCACGAACCGATGTCCTCGACATGTCGGACCCGTCGACTCCCTGCCATCACTCGATGTCGCCCAGGAGGAACGCATCACGTCACCCGGACCGTCGCCGCTGATCGTCTGTCTGATGAAGCCGACGAATTCGACCAGGGAGTACGGAATGAAGATCGCCAGCGACGTTCGATCCAGGACCGTTGCCGGGTGGGCGCTGATGACGGCGGGCGTGCTGTATGCGACGTTCCATGGGAGCGCCATCCTCGCCGACGCCGGGGATGACTGGTGGTGGCTGGGCCTTCTCGTCCACGCCTTTCTCATCCTGTCCCTGATGGTGGGGTTGATCGGCGCCCGACACCGGCTCGACCTCGAAGGCTGGGCAGGAACCATCTGGACAGCCTCGACCGTACTCGCGTTCCTGGGCGTGACTGTTGGCCATGTCTTCTGGTCCGCAGCCATGATCGGGATCGCCGCCGTGGCGCTGGTGGTGCTGAACCGGCGGATCGTCGCCGCCGTCATGACGATAGGAGCGATCGGCTGGCTCTATCTCTACATCACAGGCGTGCGTGTCGGGGACGAAAACGGTCGGCTGATCACTGCAACCGAAATTCGAACCGCCGTTCTCGCCCTCACCTTGATGGCGGCCGGGATGGTCGCCCTTGGTGCCAACGTCGCTGGACACGTCGAACCACGGGTCGAGCCCTCCTCCGTCTGACGCCGCCATGGCCAGGCATCGATCGCCGGACAGCGACGTCGTACCGGTCTTTCTCCGAGACCGACCGGCGAGGTGACCGGCGATGTGGCACCGATGACCCCTGCTCCCGAGCACCTCCATCTGCCAAGACGAGGTCACGCCCACCAGGACAACGGCTCGGTCAACGTAGCCGGCGAAGCCGTCACGTGGCTCGCGGCTCGTGACACGGGCCATGACGGACGGTTCCAGGTCGAGGCAGTACTCACCGCCCAGACCGGTGGCCTCGGCGCGGCGTCACAGGGCGGCCGTTCAGTGCTGACTGTCCCCGGACAGGAGAATCTCCCTGAAATCGAGCGAAACGCTGTGGGCCGGACAGGACTCGAACCTGTAACCAACGGATTATGAGATCGATGACGTC
>JAOUGY010000490.1 GCA_029865445.1 Acidimicrobiia bacterium
ACCACCGTTGTCGTAACTCAACAGCCAGAGATGGCCACCACCGACGACCGCACCTTCCACATAGCCGTCGATCGAATAGCTCGACACGATCGCGCCCTGCCTGGCATCCACCCTGTCGAGTCTTCGTTGAAGTGCCTCCACCACCCAGATGGTGTCGCCGTCCACGGCCATCGTCTTGACGCCCCCCATCTCCAACTCCACAACAGGGTTGATGCCAGGAAGGTCGCCCAAATCCCCGAAGGCGGGCGTGATGACAGGGAGGGCGTCTACCGGAGGGCTGGGCTGCGCCAAGACCAGGGCGACGGCCGCCGAAGCCACTACGGCGATGGCTCCCACCATCCGGCGACGCCGGACCGGTTCCGGTGTGGGAGAGGCGGCGTGAATCCGCTCGTCGACCTTCGCCCTCAGCCTCGCCTTGTCAATCACCACGCCGTTGGCGGGATCCGCCCGCTCCAGCAAATCGCTCACGTTGATGCCTCCTTCTCACGAAGCGCGTCCTCCCTGATGCGTTCGAGTCGATCCTTCAACCGGGTACGGGCCCGGAACAGACGCTGGTCGACGGCGTTCACCCCTATGCCCATCACCGCCGCGATCTCGCCGCGAGTCAGACGATCCCAGGAGGCCAATCGCAGGAGCTCACGATCCGCGGGGCGCAGCGCCTCGAGGGCAAGATGAAGGAGCAGGAAGTCGCCCGCCGGCTCGGAGTCGCTCAGTTCCGCACGGACGAACTCGAGCCGACCCAACAGGCGCGCCCGGCGCCGACGCCCTCTGAAGTGATTGCCCACGACCTTGTAGGCGACGCCGAACAGCCAGGCTCTCTCCACATCCGGACCCGGCATCTCGTCGATCCTTCGCCAGGCAACGGCGAATACCTCGGCGGCAGCATCCTCGGCGTCGACCGCGCCGAGGCGCCTCAGGCAATAGCGGTAGACCGAGTCGAAATGCGACTCGAAGAGGGCATCGAACGTGCGTTGACGACGATCCAATCCCTGGGGCTCCATGTCAAGAGGTATGTGCCCGGCTCATTGTGTCCCCTTACACAGTCGTGCACCATCAGACGTACTCACCAGAACGGTGGACGTCTGCCTGACACGGCCTGATACCCTCGCCGGCGGGCACCGACTTAGAAGGAGCAGCCGTGGATTTCAACCTCCATGCGTCGACGACATCAGCGGAGACCTACTTCCGGAGGGTGCAGTTGGCGGAGAGGCTGGGATATCGGGGCCTGTACATCGGCGAAGGCCAGCTCGACATCCTCAACCCGTTCCAGCTGATCGCGGCCGCCCGATTCGTGTCCAGTGAGATACACCTCGGAACCGCGACGACCAACATCGTCTTCCGTGACCCCACCCTCCTCGCCGGGGAGGCCGGTACCGCCAACCAGATGATCGGCGGTCGGTTCGTGCTCGGCATCGCCACCGGCGACTCGGCCGCCTACCAACTCGGCCGCAACATCACCAAGATCGCCGAGATGGAAGAGGCGACGAAGACCATCCGCTCCCTGTTGCGGGGAGAGAGCCTCGACACCCCATCGGGGCCAGTACCGCTCCGGTTCCCCGTGGGCGACACGGTCCCTCCCGTCTACTTCGCCGTCGAAGGCCCGAAGGGCCAGCGGTCTGCGGGCAGGGTAGCCGACGGGGTCATCATGGGCACCGGGTTCGACCTCGACCTGATCGAAGTCGTCCGATCGCGTGTCGCCGAAGGCGCCAAGGAGGTCGGCCGGGACCCCGCCGAAGTCGACCTGATGGCTGCCGGGATCATTTACGTCTCGGACGATGGCGATGACGCTCGCACCCGGGCACGGCGCCGGCTCGCCAACCGGGCGCACCACAACTTTCGTCTTACGCTCGACTCGGTGCCGGAGGGCGAACGTCCCGGTGTTCAGCGGTTCATGGACAACTTCGACATCAGCCGGCCGCTCGAAGACCGGGTCCCGCCCGAGTTCGTCTCCGACTACCTGGTCCAGCGGTTCTCGATCGCCGGCACCCCGGCGGAATGCATCGAGCAAGTCGGAAGGCTGGCATCGATCGGAATCACCAACTTCCTGCTGACACCGCCCGAGTATGCCTGGGAGGACGTCGCCCAGCGGTGGGCGGACGATGTGATGCCGCACGTGGGGTGAGGCCCGAGTCGCCCGTGCCTTGGCCAACCCTTGTGCCGAGCCGTGGCCGGTGCCCGGTCACGGTCTCTCACACACGAGCATCGAGTGCGCCAACGCCTTCGAGCTGTCGGAGTGGCGGAGGGAGGTGCCCGGGTCCGTCGACGTGCCTGGCACCAATCGGTCGAGCCCACTCCAACGGAGGGCGCCGAAGGAGACCGACCTCAGCCGATCAGTGGAAGCCGCGGATCGGGATGATCGAGTCCTCGACCCGAGGCGGCCCTGATCCATGTCAGATCGTCGGCCAAGTCGGCGGGCCGACCCGCGACCGTTCGCCGGGCCAACAGCTCGTCGAGGAGTTGG
>JAOUGY010000491.1 GCA_029865445.1 Acidimicrobiia bacterium
AGCTTGGCGGCCAGCCTGGAGGCACTGATGGGAACCAAGGACAAGGGCGGCAAGAGCAGCAAGAAGCCGGCCGCCAAGAACCTGAAGGAAAAGCGCCTCGAGAAGAAGGGCAAGCGGGACGCAGCCGTCAAGTCGTCCAAAATCATCTGAGCCCGCCTCAGCAGAGCTGCCCTCTGCGGCGGCATCGGGCCGAATCGACCGGCACGATTCGGCATCCCGCCTGATGCGATCGAGGTAGGGCTACGGTGCCCGCTACCCGCCGTCGACACGAGCCACTACGGGTCGCCGTGCTCGCTCCCATCTCGTGGAGGGTGCCGCCGCGTCACTACGGACCCTGGGAGCAATTCGTCTCACTGCTCACCGAGGGCCTCGTGGCCCGGGGCGTCGACACCACGCTGTTCGCCACGGCCGACTCCGTGACCTCGGCGCGTCTGGTTGGTGTCGCCCCGACCGGCTACTCCGAGGATCCATCTCTCGATGCGAAGGTGTGGGAGGCGCTTCACATCGCCGCCGTGTTCGAGCGGGCACACCAATTCGATCTCATCCACAACAGCTTCGACTTCCTCCCGCTCGCGTTCACGAGGCTCGTCGACACGCCCATCGTGACGACGATCCACGGTTTCGCCTCCGACGCCACCTTGCCCGTGTACAGCGCCTACGCCGATCGTGTCAGCTACGTGGCGATCAGCGACGCCGATCGGCATCCGGATCTGCCGTATGCGGCAACAATCCTCCACGGAGTCGACCTCGGGTCTTTCGAAGTCGGTCCGGGTGGAGACACCCTCGTGTTCTTCGGTCGGATCCATCCCGACAAGGGAACGGCGCTCGCCATCGACGTGGCGGCCGAGGCGGGACGGCCTCTCGTGATCGCCGGCATCGTCCAGGACCGCGAGTATTTCGAAAGGTCGGTCGAGCCCTGCCTCGATGACGACCGCGTGGTCTACCTCGGATCGGTTGGGCCTGAGCAACGCCAGAGCGTTCTTGGGAACGCCGCCGCCCTGCTGCACCTAATCGATTTCGACGAACCCTTCGGCTTCAGCGTTGTCGAGGCCATGGCGTGCGGTACGCCCGTGATCGCCCATCGCCGAGGGTCGATGCCAGAGATCGTCCAACCCGGCGTGAACGGATTCCTCGTCTCCTCGAGGGACGAGGCCGCGGGAGCTGTGGAGGCCGCAAGCCGCCTCGATCGCGGTGCGGTCCGCCGCTCGATCGAGGGGCGTTTCGATGCGGCCAGGATGGTCGACGACTACCTGTCGCTGTACCGCCGCCTCCTCCATCGGTGAGAGCCACCGACGTGTCAGTGACGCGTCAGTTCGCCGAGCAGGGCGTCGAGAGACACCGATGCAAAACCTGCGGAAGTGTCCGAGGTGCCATAGGCGATCACGAGTTCGCCGTCGTGCACGATCGAGCCGCATGAATACACGACATTCGGGACGTAGCCGTCGCGTTCAGACTCGGTCGGTGCCAGCAGTGGCTGGCGGAGAGAGCCGATGAGACGGCTGGGGTCGTCGAGGTCGAGGAGGACGGCTCCGAGGACGTACCGACGCATTGGACCCACTGCGTGGGTGAGAACCAGCCATCCGCTCTCTGTCTCGATTGGGGGTCCGGCGTTGCCGATCTGCATCAGTTCCCACGGGTGCCTCGGCATCTGGAAGCGTTCTGCCTCGTGCCAGAAACGGACGTTGTCCGACATCATGAGGTAGTTGCTCTCGCCGTCGGAACGAGCCAGGGCTGCGTACCGGCCGTCAATCCGCCTCGGGAACAGGGCGATCCCCTTGTTGCGGGCAGCCGGCCCATTGAGGCTGGCGATCCGGAAATTGAGGAAGTCGGTGGTCTCGATGAGTTGAGGGAGGATGCTGAAACCGTCGAATGCGGTGTACGTGGCGTAGTACACGACCAACCCGTCCGGCTCCGTGAACCGGACCAATCGTGCGTCTTCCATGCCGTTGCTCTCCGAAGGTCCGCTCGGGAACAGCACGCGCTGGGAGAGATCCGAGCCCTCGGCGAAACTCAGTTCGTAGTTCGATGACGCCAGCCAGTGCATCGACTGGGTGACGTGCTGGACTTCGGTCGTGAAGCCCTCGCTCCGCTCCAGCCAAGCCAGCCGCTCCTCCAGGTCGCCCATCGAAAACCGCTCCGAGAGCGACCCCATCACTTCTTGCACGAGCGCCGACCCGGCACCGATTTCGTGCAGTTTTGCGCCAAAGAGCTCATTGTCGAACATCGGCGGACGGCGGGCGCCGATCGTGGGTACGCCAGGCTGGTCGAGTTCCACCCTGCCGCCCGGCCCTACCGTCCCGGTGCGGAACTCGATCGAGGAGATGTGCCCCTCTCCCACCGCCCTCAGGCTCACCACGACCCGCAACGTGCCGGGGAGGGCACCGGCCTGGTCTGGAGCGGCGACGATCGACGGGTTGGTGAGGGCAGCCCCCTCCAGCGAATACTCGTGGAGGAAATAG
>JAOUGY010000169.1 GCA_029865445.1 Acidimicrobiia bacterium
CTCGTCCGACTCATCGGGGCTCCGCAACCGCTCCTGTCTCAGCAAGTCGACGGTCGGGTCGACGGCGGCGGCAAGCATCTCGTAGGCATTGACGCCTTGCAGAGACACGGTGAGCATCATCAACTCCCCCTCGGGCGGGAAAGACTCCACACCGTCGATGACCTCGACGTTGTCGACCACGTCATACACAGGACCGGCCGACAGCGCGAAGTAGGGGAACTCGATCGACCATGCCGCCACCGCTGAGCCGGCTGCCAGGACCAGCATCACGAACGCCATCGACAGCCATCTCGGGGCACGCACGACCGAAGGAGACATCCCGCGCATCGTACCGACGCCGGACCGCTATCCAAGGCCTACCGTTGCTACGATCCACGCTTCCGCGACTCGAAGGATCCCAGTGCTGACGCTCGCCCCCACGCTCATCGGATCACGGCTCGGCGCCTCGAGCAGAGCCCGGACTGCGCTGGCAGTCACCGGATTCGCCCTGCTCACCGCTCTGGCAGCCCAGGCAAAGCTCTATCTCCCGGGCAATCCGGTGCCCGTGACCGGACAGACCTTGGCCGTACTCTTGGCCGGGGCGGCTCTCGGGTCGAAGGCGGGTCCGGCCAGCCAGGTCCTGTATGTGATGATGGGAGCCGTCGGTCTGCCGGTGTTCGCCGACGGGGCTTCGGGTCTGGAGGTACTCACGGGAGCGACCGCCGGTTACCTCATCGGGTTCGTGGTCGCCGCCGCAGTCGTCGGCAGGCTGGCCGAAGCGACAGCGGATCGGAAGGTCGCCACAGCGATCCCCGCCTTCGTCACCGGTTCGGCCATCATCTACGCACTCGGCGTCGCCGGACTCATGATCACGCTGGGGTGGACACTCTCCGAGTCGCTCGCCAAGGGCGTGGCGCCATTCCTCGTCGGCGACGGGATCAAAGCGGTGGGTGCGGGGCTCCTGCTGCCTGCCGCATGGAAACTGGTGGGCCGCCAGCCGTCGTAGCGTCTACGAGTCGGTCCGACGCGGTGGAGGACACCCGGCCGACCCCACCACCAACATCCCTGCCTTCGAGCGGGACCCCTCAGTCGGCCGGTTCGAACTCTTCGCCCAGATAGGCCTTGATCACGTCGGGGTTCCGTTGGACTTCGGCCGGACGGCCGTCGGCGATCTTGCGACCGAAGTCGAGGACCATCACCCGGTCGGCAATGTCCATCACCAACCCCATGTCGTGTTCGACGAGGATCATGGAGACACCCAGCTCGTCCTGGATGTCGAGGATGAAGCGGGCCATGTCCTCGGTCTCTTCGAGGTTCATCCCGGCGACCGGTTCATCGAGCAGGAGGAGCTCGGGATCCATGGCCAGCGCTCGACCCAGCTCCACCCGTTTCTGAACGCCGTACGGGAGCATCCCGACCGGGTGCTTTCTCCACTGTTCGATCTCGAGGAAGTCGACGATGTCCTCCACCTTGAAGCGGTTCTCGAGTTCTTCCTTCTTGGCCGGGCCCAGCCAGATCGCACCAGCGAGCCACCCCTGTTTCATTCTCACATGCCGGCCCGTGAGAATGTTCTCGATCACCGTCATGTGCGGGAACAGCGCGATGTTCTGAAAGGTACGGGCGATCCCCAACTCGGCGGTCTTGTTGGGCTTCAGCCCCATGATCGACTCGCCCTTCCAGCGGATGTCGCCCTCCTGCGGGCGGTACACCTGGTTCAGGCAATTGAAAATCGACGTCTTGCCGGCGCCGTTCGGGCCGATGATGGCGAACAGCTCACCCTCGTCGACATGGAACGAGACACCGTCGATGGCCCGCACCCCCTTGAACGACAACCGGATCCGATCAACCTCCAGCAGACGGCTCATGGACGACCTCCTGGTACCCAGTACCCAGTACCTAGTACCCAGTACGGCGAGCGCAGCGAGCTCACGACAGCCACCGCTTTCTCCGCTTGTAGTGCTTGACGTCCCGGAACGACTTTCGATCCCCCTCGTCGCCGTGGAGGCCGAGGTAGAACTCCTGCACGTCCTCGTCCTTGAGAAGTTTGGCGGGGTCCCCGTCCATCACCATCTTCCCCGTCTCCATGATGTAGCCGTGATGTGCGATCGACAGTGCCATGTTGGCATTCTGTTCGATCAGCAGGACCGAGGTGCCCTGCTGGTTGATCTCGACGACGATGTCGCGGATCTGCTTGACCAGGAGCGGGGCAAGCCCCAACGATGGCTCGTCCAGGATCAGGAGCTTGGGGTTCTGCATGAGTGCACGGCCGATAGCGAGCATCTGCTGCTCACCACCAGACAGATAGCCGGCTGTGGCACTCCGCTTTTCGACCAATCGTGGGAATAGAGCCATCACACGATCCATCGACGCGCTCATTCCTGCGCGGTTTGTGTAGGCCCCGGCACGTAGGTTTTCGAGCACGGTCAGTTCGGCAAAGATTCGGCGTCCCTCCATCACCTGGCTGATCCCGAGTCGGACGACGTCCGAAGGATCTCTTCCCGTGATATCCGCACCCTCGAATTGGACCGACCCCTTCGTGATGTCGCCTTCGTGGACGGCAGCCAGTCCGGTGATCGCTCGCACGGTGGTTGTCTTGCCGGCGCCGTTCGCCCCCAGCAGGGCAACGATCTTTCCAGTAGGAACCTGCAGTGAGATTCCGCGTAAGACGAGGACCACATCGTTGTAGACGAATTCGAGATTCTCAACGGAGAGCATGCACATCCCAGGGGTGGGTGGGAGGGCAGTCAAGGCTGCCCTCCCACAGGCTGAAACTCACCCGAGCTTGAAACAAGCCCCAGTGAAGTCGTAGTCGGCCACTGACTGGTGGGTGTAATCCGCCTCTACGAGCGCGAATCCTGTACCGCCCGCAGCCAGGTCCGCGGGGTCCGGAACGACGATGTTCCCGACTCGCTGCAACTGCGCATTCATGTCACCGCTGAACACCTCGTTTGGCGCAAGCCCGCCAAGGTCGACGTCGCCGAGGGATTTGCCTGCAGCCAGGACGCCCGCCTGCGTCAGGTCACCCGACGCGATCGCGGCCTCGAGGACCCGGTGAATGATGGTGGCCTCCACGGCCCCTTCGGTGTAGAACTCGGTCGCGGGGATCCCTGCCGCGAGGACAGCATCCTTGAAGGCATTGATCGAATCGGTGCCGGCAGCCCACGGCGTCCACGGGATGCTCAGGATGAAGTCGCGGGCCGCCGGCTCAGCGATCGGAGAACCGGGGGCAATGAATCTAGGGCTGTAGCTCGGGAAGCCGCCAGTCCAGACGGCCTCCAGCCCTTGGCCAATCGCCAGGCTGTAGATCGCTTCGGTGTCCTGGGACCGACCGGTCAGGTGCACGATGTCGGGATCTGCGGCCACGATCGCGTTGGCGATCTCATCGGGGTTCTCCGGGCCCTCGGCGCCCGGGACAATCAGTCCCGTGCCGTCGTAGACAACTTCCAAGCCCAGCGTTGCCGCGGCCTGGGCCGCACCTGCCGCGGCGTCAAGCCCGAAGTCACCTGGGATCGACGCGATGGCGACCGTCGAGACGTCGTTGTTCTCCTGGATGTATCCGAGGATGTTGTGCGATTCCACGCAGTAGGGCATCCCGTGATGGACCAGGTTGGCATTGAGCGTATCGTCGGTCCAGCCGGAGTACCAGGTGAGAGGTACGGCCAGAACGTTGTCCGCCGCCAGGTTGGAAAGGATGCCGACGGTGTGGGGCGAACCGGTGCTCTGCCCAATCATGACGGTTTCCTCAGCCAGCTCGGTGTAGAACTGGGTGTGCGCCTCGGTGTCGTAACCGGTATCACGGACAACCATCTCGACGGTCCAGCCGTCGATTCCGCCGGCTGCGTTCAACTGCGACCAGTAGAACTCGTGACCCACGTTGATCGCGCCCACGAGTGCCGCGAACACACCACTCAAGTCGGACAGGTAACCGACCTTGATCACCTTGTTTTCGACGTCGACGCCGATGTCAGTCTTGATCTCGGCTCCGCTGTCACCGGTCGTTGTATCGGGTGATGCCTCAGTCGACGGAGTCGATTCCGTTGTAGCTGTCTGCTCGGCCGTCGTTTCTACACCACCGTCGCCGGTCGTGTCAGCCGAGTCGGCGCCGCAAGCCGCGACAACCAGGCCGAACACCAACAAGAGCGCCATCCAGGCGACTCTCCTTCGTGATCTCATTCGTTTCCTCCTCTATAACTTCTGGGGCACGCGCCCCAGATTTGTGGCCGGTTCAGTACGTGAACGGCCAACCCTTCCAGTAGTTCCTGACGCGGAGCCAAATCCCATACAGTCCGAGCGGTTCGAAGATGATGAAGCCGACGATCAGGAGTCCATAGAGAACCTGGTTCAATTGAAACACGTTCAGGCCCGGCCCCGATCCTGCGCTCGCACTCACCAGCCCGGGATCGAAGGTTCCAGTTGACACGAGGACATCCGCGATCTTCTGAAACACGCCCTCACCGGTCTTGGCGACCTGGGTCAGCCATTCGGTGATGGTCCTGACAATCAGCGGCATGACAATCACGAACGCCGCGCCCATACCCATACCCGAGACGACGCCGGCGCCACCGATGAGAACGATGGCTATGACCTCAACGGAGAGCGGAAGCCCGAACGCCTCTGGGATGGTTCGACCGACAAACGAGGCGAACAAGGCTCCCGCGACTCCCGCGAAGAACGAGGAGAGGGCAAACGCGATCGTCTTGTACCGAAACTCATCCACGCCGGTGATCTCGGCAGCGATGTCCCGATCACGAATCGACTGGAAGGCACGACCTGCCCGCGTCCGCTGGATGTTCTTTGCGACCAATCCAGCGATCAAAGCGAGCCCGAGCATCAGGTAATAGGTCTTGGCCTGCCCGGTGAGCTCCACTCCGAACCAATCGCCATCGGTCGCGAAGTCGATGAAGGGAGTCTCTTCCTTCCAGAACTTGAACTCGAGAGGCGGAAAGGTCCTCCCTGATTGGGATCCACCGGTGATGAAATCGAGGTTCCGGAACAGGTGCTCTCCGATAAAGACCAGACCCAAGGTGACGATCGCGAGATAGAGGCCCCGGACCCGGAATGAAGTTGGTGCGATGAGCACCCCGATCGCGGCTGCCACCAAGCCCGCGGCCGGCAGCCACACCCAAATCGGCAAACCAAGGCCCCAAAGCGGCCCTTCTGGTGACCCGAGGATCGCAGCCACGTAAGCCCCCACCCCCATGAAGAAGGCATGACCGAGCGAGACCTGACCAGCGAGTCCGGTCAGCAGGTTGAGACCGAGGGCGGCGATAAAGAGAATGGCCACTTCGGCCAGCACGAGCATCCAATCAGCATCTGCAGCCCATCTGAAACCTGGGATGAATCCGAGCGGGAGGCACAGGAGGACGACGCCAAACAGTGCAAACGAAAGCCTCTTCGTCCCAGTGTTGAGCAGCGCCTGGTCCGCGGCGTAAGACGTGTAGAGCTGGGGACGACCTCGCATCAGCTTCGGCTCCTCATACGCGCCTGACCTCCTCGGTGCCAAAAAGCCCGTACGGGCGGATGAGCAACACGAGGAGCATGATCACGTATCCGATGATCGCAGAGAACCCCGAGCCGAGAACATTGCTGAACCCTGTCAGGTAGACGGAAGCGGCCGATTCCGCGAGGCCAATGACGATACCGCCGACGATCGCCCCCACAATGGAGTCGAGACCACCCAAGATGATCGCCGGGAATGCCCCGAACGCCACGAATGCGGTCGCACTGCTAACTCCCGCCGCTCGCGGGAAGATCGACGCAAAGATGCCGGCAACACCGGCGAGGACCGCCCCGAGAAGCCACGACAAGCCAAAAATCCGGCCGACGGTGATCCCTTGGGCACGCGCCGCCTCCTGGTCGAATGCCGTCGCGCGCATGGCCACGCCCGTTCGGGATCTGAAGAACAGTGCCACCGCCACGACAGCCACGACTGTGACGCCTAGCTGCACAAGCTGAGTGTGGGGGACAGTGACGGGACCGATCGTTGCGGTGGCCGTGCCCCATGGGTCGGCCAGGGGTCGGCCGTCCAGGCCGGCGAAGTCGTCAACGATGGTTCTCAGGACGATGTCGAGGCCGACCGTGAGAATCGCGATCTGGAAGAGGGGCTCGCCGACCATAGGCCGAATGAAGAGCCGCTCCAGAACCATTCCTGCCGCCCCACCCAGGGCAACGCCCAGAACAGCCGCGAGAGCCCATGTCACCCACGTCGGTGCGGATGGAATCCAGCGGCCTGGGACGTCGATCTCTACTGCAGTCAGGGCGACGAGAAAGGCACCGACGGCAACGAGTGCGCCATGTGCGAAGTTGACCACTTGGGTAGCCTTGAAGATGATCACAAAGCCCATGGCAAGAAGGGCATAGATGGTGCCCAACGCCAACCCGCCGACCACCATCTGCCAGAACTGCTCGATGCCACCGACGGTCGCCTGCGCAAGGATCAGCGTGTCAGTCATGCCTTTGAGGAATACATCGACTCGATCAACTCGGCGAACATCTCGTCCATGGCGCTTCGTTTCAGTTTCTGGGTGGCCGTCAGCTCACCGTCTTCGTGGTCGAGCTCTTTCGGGATCATCCGGAACTTCCGGATGTTCTCGACCCGGGCGAACTTCTTGTTCGTATCGTCCACCACACCTTGCATCATCTCGAGAACCTCGGGTTTCTCGGACAAATCGCGGTAGGTCGTGTACGGGATCCCCTTGCGAGTGGCCCAGTCCCCGACCGTGTCGAACTCGATCCCGATCAGCGCGGTCAGGTAGTTCTTGCCGTCGCCGATGACCATCGCCTCCTTCACGTACGGCGAGGTCTTCAGCGAGTTCTCGATCTCCGACGGCGAGATGTTCTTGCCGCCCGACGTGATGATGATGTGCTTGATCCGGTCGACGATCTTCACGTGAGTGCCGTCGACCCACACTCCCACGTCCCCGGTTCGCAGGAACCCGTCGTCGGTGAAGGTCTCGGCCGTTTTATCGGGTTTGTTCCAATAGCCCTTGAACACGCCCGGGTGTTTGGTGAGGATCTCACCGGTCTCTTCGTCGAGTCTGAACTCGATCCCCGGGTATGGCTCACCGACGGTTCCCAGTTTCATCCGTCCCACGAAGTTGACCGTGGCGATGGCGGAGTTCTCGGTCATCCCGTACAACTCGTAGAGGTTGACCCCCAGGCCGTGGAAGAACTCGATCACCTCGGGGGCAATGGCGGCGGCACCGGTCCCGGCCCACCGGCAGCGCCGAAGACCGATCCTTTCCCGGAGGGCCCGAAACACGAGCGGATAGCCGATCAGATAAACGAGACGTGACACCGGGGTGTGGACGCCGCCGTTGGCGACACGCTGACGACCGACAAAGCCGGCCATCGAGAACCCGATCCTCGACCACAGCCGTTTGAACCAGGTGGCGTCCTTGGTCTTGATGAGGACCGAGGCGTGGATCTTCTCCCAGATGCGGGGCACGGCGAAAAACAGGGTGGGCTGGATCTCACGCAGGTTCTCCTGGACGGTTTCGATCGACTCGGCGAAGTTGAGCACCGTTCCGTTCGAAGCCATGGTCCAGGTCGAGAAGATGCGTTCGGCCACGTGACAGAGTGGAAGGTAGGTGAGGATCTGATCCTCCGGTCCCGGCTTTGGTCCGGGGAGGCGACCTTCCACATTGATGACCTGCTCGGTGCAATAGGCGAAGTTGTCGTTTGCGAGCATCGCCCCCTTCGGGGGTCCCGTCGTCCCGGAGGTATAGACGAGCGTCATGATGTCGTCGCCGGTCGCGTCGCCCATTCGAGTGGCCAGGTCGGCCGGATTCGAGTCGCGATGGGCCCGGCCCAGCTCGAGGAAGTCGTCCCAGAAGATGAATCGGTGGTCGTCCCTGAGCCCCCGGAAGCCCCTCGGTTCCACGTGAATGATCTTCTCGAGGGCGGGGAGCGTGTCGATGACGTCGAGAACTTTGTCGGCCTGCTCCTGGTCTTCTGCCAGGTGCACTTTCGCTCCGGAGTCCGACAGCAGATACTGCACCTCCGGAGACGGGTTGGTCGGGTACAAGCCGGTCGAGATGCCGCGAACCGCCACGGTCGCGATGTCGAGGATCACCCACTCCGGCCGGTCTTCGGAATGGATGGAGACACGATCCCCCA
>JAOUGY010000492.1 GCA_029865445.1 Acidimicrobiia bacterium
GGTCGCGCTTGAAGAGCTGACGTTCCGTCGGTACCCACTCAGGCGCGAGGTCCTGCGGCTGGCCTGGTACGCACTGATCGACAACTTCGGGTATCGCCAGCTCACCACGTGGTGGCGGCTTCACGGCATCGTCGAGTTCCTTCGTGGCCGGAAGGACTGGGGGGCAATGCCTAGACGCGGATTCGGATCCCGCGAGGTCAGATCGTCGTGAGATCGACAATGGCGCCGGCGTTCGCCACTTCCTGAGACTCGGCTCCAATAGCCTCTCGTAGACCCTCCAGATCCAGCCGCTCCAAGGTCAGCCGCCGTTGGAGGTATTGGACATACACCGCCACGACCGCCGGCAGGAGTTCGCCGACCGCCCGAGCGTCGAGACCGGTGTGCGATACGAGCAGTCGTTCGACGTCCTCCCGGTGGGGCACGAACACGCGGTCCGTGAGGTCGTCGCCATGCGTGTCGGCCATGGTCACCAGACGCCAGACGGCGTGGAGCCCCGTTTCGTATGAGACTCGGTGATCGAGTGCCTCGACGACGGCGCCGATGACTGCGTCGAGTGCCCACCTGGTCGCCTTGTGCCCGGCGCGGCCCTCGGCCGCCGTCACTTTGATGGTCGGGTGGGCACGTTCCACCGCTCCCGCTATCGCCTCCAGCATGTTTCCCATTTCTGCCCCTGTTGTCGCTCCCACACCCATGACACGGAGCCACGGCCTTTGGTTCCCGCCTGCCGGCCGAATGAGTCGATCGACCCCCTCCGCCTCTGAGCCGAGGCCCCGCCAGCCCAGCGCTGGCCGCCTGGAGCCCGCTCAACCACGAGGCGGGAGGGGACGTGGATGTGGCGACGACCGCCGTCGCTCGGTCAGCCGGAAGCTTCCCACGGTGGGACTGCGATCTCATCGGTGACAACCGGAAGATGCACGACGGGCTCTCCCGAAGCGATGTCGATCACCACCCGGCGACGACTGTGCTCTGCGCCAACAAGCCTCACCAATGACTCCTGATGGTCGGCCCGGATCAACGCTTCCAGACGGCGCGGGGGAGAGCAGAGGAGGGCCTCTTCGAAGAACTTCGACAGCGCAG
The DNA here is from genome assembly GCA_029865445.1 of Acidimicrobiia bacterium. Classification (GTDB taxonomy): domain Bacteria; phylum Actinomycetota; class Acidimicrobiia; order Spongiisociales; family ZC4RG35; genus JAOUGY01. Next base: position 1,078 of record JAOUGY010000492.1, read on the forward strand.
AAGAATCGCCTGTTTCCAACCCTTGCACGAGAGCAGCGAACGCCGGAGGAAGCAGCGAGTCGGGATGTAACTCGCGGCAAAGGTCGAGTATTTCGAAGACCTGCCCGTCGCTGAACGGTGACCGATGGTTGAAGACCCGAATTCGATCGAGACGGTGGAGACGCGGCTCGAGGTCCAGGGCGATGCGACCCCGAACTGCCCGCATCATCTCCTCGACCAGATCGCTGCGGGCCTGGCGCCAACGGAGCTTCTCGCCCATACGAGCCAAGACCTCCGGGTCGGTCACGTCGCCAATCGAGTCCTCGAGCCCTCTACTGAAGGTCTCGACGAGGCGGGCGCTTTCGTCTGCTCGGCGATTCCAGGCGTCAGAAACCTCATCAACACGGGTATCCAGCTCATCGACGACGGCTGCGGCAGCCTTCGAGGGAACGTCGGAAACAGCGCGCCATCTGATTCGTCCCACGAACTCCCGCAATCTCACGGTCCGGAGGGTACAAACGGTCCGGTCGGCTCCTGGGTCTTTCAGACGGTAAAGCTGTCGCCCCAATCCAAGCGGATCAGCTCGATCCCGTGGTCGGCGAGGACACCAGAAGCGATCCCGAGCAGCGCAGCTCGACCGGATCCACTGGTGAAGAAGTCGTGGATTGGGAACACCTGCCGGGGGGCGAGCCGTGCCGCGAATCGAACGGCTTCCGTCATCGAAGTCCAGGGTGCGAGCAGGGGGAGGGCCATGATCGCAGCGGACGACGTGACCTGCTGGCTGTCACCGGGATGGGTCACGACACCACCGATCGTGTATGCCCGATTGGGTGGCATTGCCCCCGAGGGAACGGGTTCGTGAAGGACGTCTTCGAACGAGACATCGGTCAGTGGTCCCGTTGCGACCTCGATGTCGTGGGACGTGAGAAGGTCGGCGACCGCTTGGTTGGAGTGGACCACCACGTCGGAACCGCGGTCGACGAGCCACCGTACGAACTCGGGCTTCACGTGGTCACCATGTTCGTGGGTCACGAGGACTCGCTGGATGTCGCCGAGCGAGTCGAGATCCACGACTCCCGAGTCGAAAGTGAAAAAGCCGGGATCGACGAGTGTCGTCCCGGCATCGGTCTCCACGAGGATGCACGAATCGGCGAGTCTTGTGATCGTGGTCATGGCTCGACCATACCCGTTCACATGTCAGCGATGACTTTGCCAAGCGCCTCGATCGACTCGGTTGTGATCGGGTCGATCACCAACTGAACATGGCCGACACCCAACCGGGCGTAGGCATGGAGGAGTTCACTCAACCCGTGCGCTTCCACCGCTGCCGCTTTTTGCCGGTCCGGCGAGCCGTAGATCTGGCCTTCGGCGCCGGGCATGAAGAACATC